>CAIQPA010000284.1 GCA_903873545.1 uncultured delta proteobacterium | reverse complement strand
GCTGGAACACGGCCGTCCGCAAGAGCGTGCAGGTACGCGCAGCAGCACTCGCGGTCTACGGCTCCGCCGTCGCCCTCTCCCGTTGCTACGCCCACCACAACCGTTCCGACCTCGAGCCTGCCGACATCATGGCAGATGCACCGTCGACGCTCTCTGGCGACGCCAACAATCACCGCGAAGCGAACTCTACCTTCAAGGCTTAGCCAGCGGGCCGCCAAGGCCGCGCAGGCTCAGCCGATAGGGCAGCGGCGACGATGCGTCAGATCGCGACCGTACGGTAACGGTCACATTGTTCCCGCCGCCGGGCACAACCACCGAAGTGCTCTCCCCAGCGAGCGAGGAGGCCTGGGCGCGCAGGTTGGCGCCTTCGTTCACACGCAGCTCCCATACAACGCCTGGAACGCCCGTGAGGCGGAGCTCGGTGCCGGCGCCGCCCTGAGGGGAGACAAGGTAGGTATCAACGTCTGCGGGCCAGCCGATGACCCCCGTGCAACCCCCGCCTGCGCAGGTCGAAGGCGCGCCAGCAAGCGCCTCGTCCTCTTCCGCCTCGAAGACGGGACGCAGCCGCATCCGATACCAGAGCGTCGCGGCTGCCACGGTCGTAGGAAGCGTCAGCGTGACCGCGAGCGGACCATGAGCATGCAGCCCGAACAGCCCATCGGTGGCAGCGTGGAGTCGCCCAGCCGCCAGCTCCCGCCCGTCAGCGACCAGGAGCCAGGTCGTGTTGTCCACGACACCGCGGAGCTCGAGTTCGCCCCGCTCCTCCGCTGCAACGGCCGCGAGCGGGATGGTAGCTGCCACACCCGGCTCCAGCTTCAGGGCAGTCCATGCGCCGGCCACATCGGGCTCCCGCGACGGCGCGGCGCAGCCGGCCAGCGCAACCAGCGCGACACAGCAGGCAATAGGAAGCGGGTGCATCAGGCTAGCGGAGGAGGTACCAGGCGATCGCGGCGAGGACGAGCACCGTCGCGACGCCGGCGATCCAGAGGGCCGCACCGTCGCGGCGGACGGGTGAGGGTTCACGCGACTCGCTCCGTGCCGGTGTGGCCAGCGGCGCGGCGCGGCGCGCAGGCTCACGCTGTACGGGCAGCGGCTCCACCCGTGGCACAGACCCTGTCTGGTACCGCTTGGTCTTCTCCGGCGCCGGAAGTTCGGTCTTGGCATCCGAGAGGTCTGCGGCGCTGAAGGCACTCCGGGTGCTCGAGGAATCGGGCACCACGCTCTCGGGGCCCAAGAAGAGGGTCGCGTTCGATGCGGGGGGCGCCGGGGCAGGCGCGGGCGCGGGACGAGGCGCGGGCGCCTTGGCTTCGGCCGGCTTGGCTGCGGCAACAGCCGCTGCCGCCGCCTGCTCGAGCCATTCCGATGACATCAACAGGGTGCCTGCTGCTGTCGCAGGAGGCGCGGCCGGCTCGGAAGGAGCCACGGGCGCAGGCGCAGCAGTCGACAACCGCATGTCTGCCCGCGCGGAGGCCTGCTGCTCCTCTTCCAGCGCAGCCAGCGCGGCGGAGCGAGCGTGGGCAGAGATACCTCCGGTAGCGGCAAAGGCTGCATCCACCTCGTCTGGCTCTGACGACGCATCCAACTCCTCCTCCACGTCGGCGGCGCTGAGGCTGCTCGTCACCTGACCAAAGACGCCCGAGAATGCATCGCCCAAATCATCGGCATCGAAGAGCATCGTGGCATTGCTTTGCGCCGGCACGGAACTCTCGGTCGCGCTCTGCGCTGGCGCCGGCTCTGCCTCGGAGGCTGCCGCCTGTTCCGGTTGGACTGCAGCCTCTGGTGCGGGTGCTGCCTCCGCCTCTCCGCTCAGCAGCTTGTCGAGGTCGCCGAAGTCGGCGAGGGTCATGAGCACGGTACCGTTGGCCGGAGGCTCGATGCGCTCCGTCGATGGTGCAATCACGGGCGCAGCCGCGGTGGAGCCGCGCGGGCGCGGGGGCGGAAGGGGCGCCGACCGTTGCGTTGTCGGCTTTGCAGCCGCTTCGTTGGCGCCAGATGCACGCTCTTCGACCGAGGCGATGGCAGCGTCAAGCTGCGCCAGTTCATCGGCGCCGAAGGAGAGACCTACCATCGTCCGCGCGCCGGCAGCCGCCGCCTTGTCTTCGGGCGGCGCCTCCGAGCTCTCTAGCTGCAGTCCGGGCAACCCAAAAACCGTCTTCTCATTTTCGCTGGCCACGAGGCATCTCCGCTCGAGAAAGGCTCAGTGCCCTCTAGGACTTCGCCTCGGAGCGTGTCAATCAGAGCCGCTGAACGCGGAACGCTGAGCGGCTACCCGACGCCCGCACCAGAACCTCGCACTGCGTCGCCAGTCGGAGGTCGGCTGCATCGTGCGCCACCATGAGTTCCACCCGGACGCCGTGGCGTCGGCCGCTCTGCCGTAGCAATGCTGCCACCGCCGACAGAAGCTCCAACCTCCGGTGCCACGCCGCCGGAACGATGACCAGGTCGAAGCCCGCAGCCACGGCCTCCACCCCATCCTCCGAACTGGCATCGAAACAGACCCGCAGCCGCGGCGCCGCTGCATCCTCCGGCACTGCTGCCCCCGCGTGCGCCACCACGCCGCCGCTTAGCATTCGCTCCATCCATGCCATACATGCTTGCATCATCGTCGACTCCTTGGGCAGACAACTCCCTCACCCCCATTGTCGGCATGACGAGCGCAATGTTGCACAGCTGTCGCAAAGTCGCCCGCAGGCCCGAAAACTGCCGCTTCTTCTTGTGACAGAGCCGCTCCCCCGCTACGAGTGCGCGCCCCTCGCGTCCGCGGGGACCCCGCCATTACCTCAGAGTGCCCCGTCATGAAGAAGGCTGAGTTCATCCGCAACGTCGCAATCATCGCCCACGTCGACCACGGCAAAACGACGCTGGTCGACAAGCTGTTGCGGCAGTCTGGCACCGTCGCCGCCCACAAAGAGATGGCCGAGCGGGCCATGGACAGCAACGACCAGGAGCGCGAGCGCGGCATCACCATCTTGGCCAAGTGCACCACGGTGAACTACAAGGCCGACAGCGGCGACATCTTCACCTTCAACATCGTCGACACTCCCGGACACGCCGACTTCGGTGGCGAAGTAGAGCGCGTCCTCAAGATGGTCGACTGCGTCCTCCTGCTCGTCGATGCCGTCGAGGGGCCCATGCCCCAGACCCGCTTCGTGCTTCGGAAGTCGCTTGCGCTGGGCCTCAAGCCCATCGTGGTCATCAACAAGATTGACCGCCCGAACGCCCGCCTCGATGAGGTGCTCAACATGTGCTTCGACCTCTTCGTTGCCCTCAAGGCCACGGATGAGCAGCTCGACTTCCCCGTCATCTACGCCTCTGCCAAGCAGGGCTACGCGATGAACGACCCGAAGGAGCCGGCCGTCGACATGCGCCCCATCTTCGAGCGCATCATCAAGTCGGTGCCCGCGCCCGACGCCGACGTCGACGCCCCCTTCTGCATGCAGGTCGCGACGCTCTCCTACGACGCCTTCGTTGGCCGCCTGGCCGTCGGCCGCGTCTATGATGGTCGCGTCACCGTCGGTTCGCGCGTGGCCGTCCTCGGCCAGAACGACGTGAACAGCTTCGGCCGCATCTCGAAGATTGTCCGCTTCCAGGGCCTCGAGCGGGTCGAGGCCAGCGAGGCCAAGGCCGGCGACATCATCATGATCGCAGGCCTGGACACCGTCCTCCCCGGCGACACCATCGGCGCACCGGACGGCACCAAGCGGCTGCCCGCCATGGAGATCGACGAGCCGACCATCAGCATGCTCTTCATGGTCAACACCTCGCCCTTCGCCGGTCGCGAGGGCAAGTTCGTCACCAGCCGTCACATCCGTGACCGGCTCATGCGCGAGCTCGAGGCGGACGTCTCGCTCCGCGTCGAAGACACCGAGTCTGCCGAGACCTTCCGCGTCTCGGGCCGCGGCGAACTCCACCTGTCGGTCCTCCTCGAGCGTATGCGCCGCGAAGGCTACGAGCTCGCAGTCTCGCAGCCCAAGGTCATCCTCAAGAAGGACGAGAAGGGCCACACGCTCGAGCCCATGGAAATCGTCGTCGTCGAGTGCGGCGAAGACTACCAGGGCACCGTGATCAACAAGCTCAGCATGCGCAAGGGCGAGCTCAAGGTGCTTGAGCCCTCGGGTGAAGGCATGTGCCGCATGGAGTACCTCATCCCGTCGCGCGGCCTCATCGGCTTCCGCAGCGAGTTCCTTACCGACACGCGCGGCACCGGCGTGCTCTACTCCAACTTCGACCACTACGCCCCCTTCCGCGGCGATATCGGCGGCCGGGCCAACGGCGCGCTCGTCGCCCTCGAGCCGGGCGACACCACCGCCTACGCGCTTTACCGCCTGCAGGACCGTGGCCTCATGTTCATGGGCACGGCAGAGAGCGTCTACGGCGGCCAGATCATCGGTCAGCACGCCAAGGAGAACGACCTCGTCATCAACCCCTGCACCAAGAAGGCGCTCACCAACATCCGGTCAGCCGGTGCCGACGAGAAGTTGACGCTCGTTCCGCCGCGCCTGCACACGCTTGAGTCTGCGCTCGAGTGGATTGATGACGACGAGCTTGTCGAGGTCACCCCGACCAGCATCCGTATCCGCAAGGCCGTCCTCGACCACAACCGCCGCAAGCGCTAGGGCTCCGCGCCCTGCCGCTCCGAGCGCCACGACAGCCCTACAAAGGCGATGTGGCGCTCGAAATCGTTTTGGGCCGAGCTCGCCGCTCCCAGCCGCTGCAGGTAGCGTTGGTAGCGACCCTCGAGGCCCCAGCCATCGACGAGCGGCTGCTCGATGGCGATGCTCACCTGGTTGCGATCCTCGTCTTCGACTGCCAGCTCCACGACAGAGCCGGCACCCTCGTAGGCAACGCGCTGCAGCACCCCGCTCAGGCGCCCCACGGCATCTCCCCAGAGCAGCCCGCCAAGGGTGATTTCCGCGGTCTGGTGAAGGTAGTCCCCACCACCAGAGGCCTCAGAGCCTGCCGACGCAGCGGTGGCTGAGCCGGAGATCGAGGCGACCCAGCGACCGGCATCGTACTGAAGCCTCGCGCCCGTCGACTGGGTCAGGCTTTCGGTGAGCAAGAAGGGTGTCTCTGCGCTCATGCGGAGCGACGGCTCGTAGGAGGCGCTGACCGTAACGGCTTGGCTGGGCGCATAGCTGAGCGACACAGATGCCGTCGGCCCGTGCCAGCTTCGGCCGCTGTCGGCGGCGTAACCGAACGCAGCGTAGCCGGCCCCTGCCTCGAGCGTGAGATGCTCCCAGGAGCGGGCGCTACCGATGGTTGCGGCGACCCGCTCGTAATCGCGGGTCATGCCCAAATCGTCGTCTCCAGGAGCCTCGCTCCGTCCGCGGAACTCCGCGTGGGTACGGTGGCTCCATTCACCGCCATCGGTCCAGTCCAGTCCGCCGCCAACACGCCAGACCGCGGCCCAGTCCTCGCGGAGCGGCAGCCAGCGCGCCCCCACCTGCGTCTCGGTCGTCAGCAGGCCTTCGGGCCAGGCCAACCGCTCATCGACAAACGAGATGGTCCCCTTGGGACCAGCCATCACAGGCTCATCGGCCCCAAAGATGCGCGCTGGATTGCTATCGGACTCTGCCCCGAGCCGGAGAATGAGCTGCCGCTCCGCAGCCGATGCGACCGCAGGCAGGAGAAGCAAAGCAAAGAGGAGGAGACGACCAACCATCCCTCGCACCGTAGCCTAGCGCCGACGGCCTTGCCACATCCATCGCCGAGGCGAATCGCCGCCCCGTTGTTGCCCCATCGCTACCACCGCTCTAGCATGACGCGCGAACGCTCCGTTCCTCAAGGTTGCACCATGCGCAGTTCCATTTTCCTGCTCGTTGCCTGTCTCGCAGCCTGCTCCAGTTCCAAGGAGAGCCTGAGCAGTGCCGACACGGGCACAGGAAGCGGCCAAGATAGCTCCGCCGACGCGACCGGTTCTGGCTCGGGGAACGATGCCGACACGACGCCGGCAGACACGGGCGCCTCGGCCTGCGAGTTGACCCTCCCGCCGGTGACCGGCACCGCCTGCGACTGCCTCGGCGCAACCCGCGACTTCCCCATGAACGCCACGGGCCCGCTTACCTGCAGCTGCACCGCGACGGGCTGGGCCTGTGCGGCCATCGAGCCAGACCCCGACACGACGGGCGATGACACCGGTGCAGACACCGCGCCCGACACCGCCGCTGAGGATACAACGCCCGACACCGCCGTCGAGGATACAACCGCAGACACCGCCGTTGAGGACACAACCGCAGACACCGCCGTCGAGGATACAACGCCCGACACCGCCGTTGAGGACACAACCACAGACACCACGCCCGTCGGACCCTGCGAGGCAGCCGGCGGCCTCTGCATCGGCATGGGCGGTCCCTGCGAGACGGTGGGCGGCACCTCCTACCCGGCCGGGAACAGCCAGTGCCTCTTCACCGGCGAG
>CAIQPA010000283.1 GCA_903873545.1 uncultured delta proteobacterium | reverse complement strand
TCACCGCATACCAGCCCAGGGTGCAACGCTAGGAATCGGGTTCGGTGTGACCCAAAGGGTCCCCGCATACCAGCCCGGGGTGCAACCCTGGGGATCGGGTTCGGTTTGACCCAAAGGGCCACCGCATACCAGCCCAGGGTGCAACCCTGGGGATCGGGTTCCGTGTGACCCAAAGGGTCCCCGCATACCAGCCGAGGGTGCAACCCTGGGGTTGGGTCGTGGGTATGGAGGCACGCGCCGTTTTTGTGGGTGGTGTTGTTGCGCCCCGGTTGGCCCGCCGCCCGCTCCCGCAGGTTGCCACCCGCCTTTGCAACAAAACCGCCGCCAACTTCGCCACTGAATGTCATCTAGATGATCAATCTTGATCATTGCTTCGTGCGAAACTATCAGCCTAATCGTCGCAAATTTAGAACCCAACACAACTCGGATCCCGCCCCGCGCGGAGACCATGTTTCTGGATGGTACCCATGGTCTCGCGCTTCGCCGCCCGTCTGTTCCCCTTCGCCCTCCTCCTTGGCGCCTGCGCCGAAGAGGCCGCGGCCCCCGCGCCTGTCGCCACGCTTGACCTCGCACCCCGCCCGCTCGAGCTCCAGGGCGCTACCGCCTGCGGCATCGACGCCGACTGCGACCCCGGCTCCTTCTGCTTCCTCGGAACCTGCTCTGTGCAGTGTGAAACGGGTGCAGAATGCGACTCCGGCGCATGCGACAGCCGCGGACGCTGCACCGAGTCGAACAACAAGGCCGTCAGCGGCGACCTCCCCGCCGGCCCGCCCAACAGCCGCATTGCCGGCCTTGAGCTCATCAACAAGCCCGCCGTCGAGATCGAGGTGCCGGCCGGTGACCAGTTCGTCACCGTCACCTTCGAGACCTCCGCCTCCGCCACCCCGCAGGGCGGCCTCGCCTACCGCGTCGAGTCGTCGGCAGACGACAGCCTCGCCCGCCGCGTGCAGACCAGCAACGGCGGCACCACCCACACCGTCGTCATCCCCACCGCCGCCGCCAACCCAGCGTTCGTTGGCGACCTTGTCGACGTCACCATCGTCACCCCCATCGGAACCATCCCCCTCGTCCTCAAGTCGGTCCTCACCGTGGCCGGCCTCTACGAGGGCACGCTCAAGCTCGACGGGCTCGGCACCGAGATCCCCATGAAGTTCGGCGTCGACGGCGACATGGGCGCGCTCGGCACCGGCGTCTCCAACGCCTTCCTCGTGGTCTCTGCCGCCGCCGCCGAGATGTTTGCCCCTGTGGGCCCGTCGCAGCTGCCGGCCACCAATGTGACCCAGGAGCTCCGCGCCCCGCTCCTCTACGACAGCGCCATCGGCGCCTGGGTCGCCACCTTCTCCAACGCCTACGACATCCCCTCCGACCAGTCCTTCGGTACCCTCGCCACCACCCAGGTGCGGCGCGAACTCCGCTACGAGCTCAAGGTGGAGGCAGACCGTACGGTCAGCGGCTCCTTGGTCGATCGGTGGGAAGGGCTCTACGACGGCACGCAGGCCGACGGCACCCGGGTCATCCCCAAGGTCCAGCTTGGCGGCACCTTCCGCCTCGCCAAGTCGGGCACGCAGGCCGCGACCAACGCGACCGCCTACATCGCCTTCCCCCAAGTGGCCAACCCGCAGCTCCAGAACTTCGCCCTCTCCACCACCTGCGCCACGCTGGCCGACGCCACCGACGGCTGCGCGGCCCGCACCACCTTCGCGGGGGCACTCTCCTGCGCAGATGCCGTAGGCGGCGGCGCGGTTGCCACCAAGACCCTCACCGAGGTGGTCGCCACCCTGCTTGCGGGCGGCCTCACCGACGACGGCAAGACCTTCAAGGAGTTCCTGGCCGGCTGCGCCGACGGCAGCGTCGCGGCCTGTGTCCCCACCCGCGCCCAGATGTGCGGCATCGAGCTGCAGGCCGTCGCCTTCGGCCTCGCGCCGGGCGGCTATTCGGAAGACAAGGAGCGGCTCTGGGATGGCTTCGGCGACCTGCTCCTCGAGGTCACGGGCGGCCCCCAGCTCGGCGCCTTCTTCGTCGACACCGAGTCGCGCCGCGACTGGCTCGAGAATGCCAACTACGGCAGCACCGCCATCACCAGCGCGGCCGCGGCCCAGCTCAACGCCCAGCTCATGGACGACTATGTCATCCGTGTCCTTGGGCCCAACATCGAGGCGCTCCGCACCTACCTCAAGCCGAGCAGCTTCGCCTTCCTGAGCCGTGTGCCAGACTCGTCCGACTCCCTCGACCAGCGCGATCGGCTCCTCATCGCCATGGTCGGCTCCTGGATGGCCACCGCCGACTCGCTCTCGCTCGCCGCGCAGCGCTGGAACGAGGTCTACCGCCTCGATGGTGAGCGCCGTGTGAAGGCCAATGAGGTGGCCAGCTACCTCGGCGAACTCTACCGGGCGGCCGCCATCATCATCCAGCTCCACAAAGCGGCGGGGAAGGGGGCAGAGGCGGCTCCTGTGGCGTCCGGCCTCGGCACCCTCCTGCTTCGCTATGCCTCGCTCACCCAGACCTTCAACGAGCTCCTCTTTGCCCGCGACGGCGAGCTCGCCATCTCCTCCTCGCTCGACCCCGAGCAGGCCAGCCGCGGCGTGCTCGCGCAGCGCCACCAGGCTGCCATCGAGGCGGTGGAAGACGCCTCCGTCAAGGTCGACACCCTGCTCCAGACGCTGCTGGACAACGACATCCGCAACGCCGACCTCTTCACCGGCCTCGACAACGCGGTGAACGAGAGCCAGAAGCGGCTCGTCGAGCTCTGCGGCCAGCCCGTGGGCTGCGACGTGCTCCGCCCCGCCGACGCGGCCAACCCGCTCTGCGACAGCTCTTGGGTGGCCGGCGTCTGCGGCTTCCGGCAGTCCAAGATTTCGCTCGGAAACCGCAACCCGCGCGACGTGGAGGGCTACGAGAGCACCGCCTTCCCCTCCGAAGCCGGGCTTGCGATCGTCGAGATTGGCGCCGCCGCCGCCGCCATCAAGAAGACCGCCGAGGCCAAGACGGCATTCGCGCAGTCAACCCTCCAGCAGACCCAGACGGCTGCCGCATTCCTCGTCTCGGCCAACGCCTGGAATGCGGCCAACGAGGAGGCAAATGAGGCCATCGACGCTCGGTTCAATGCCGATATTGCCGCACTCGACGTACGCTTCTCGGAACGCGAAAAGACGGTCATGGCCAACATCAAGCAAAAGCGCACCGAGATCACGGTCGCCAGGGCGCTGTTTGCGACCGAGGTCGCGCTTACCATCGCCAAGAAGGTGAAGGAGACGGTGTCTGCCTCGGCGACTATGGTTTTTGGCCTCACCGATGAGGCGCTCAAGGGTACGGGCGAGACGGTCAGCCAGACCACCGAGGCTGCCTCCGACTGTCCGGATGTCACGGCCGGTCTGGCAGTGCGTGTGGGCGCCGCAAAGTGTGCTGTCGGCCTCACGGGCAAGATTGCCGCTGTAGCCATCAAGATCGGCGCCCGGATCAAGGGCGCCATCTTTGCTGCGAAGGACTTCGTGTTGAAGGCCTTCAAGATAGCGATGGAGGCCTGGCGAGAGACCAAGGAGTCGCGTCAGCGGCTGGCGGATGTGACGGCCCAGCGGGAGGTTGCAATCGAACTCTGGACGGTGGAGCTTGCGTCGATTCGGGACCCCCAGACGCAGCTCAAGCGCGAAGCCTTCATCGACCACACCCGCGCCGTTGCCGCCGCGAGCGAGGCCTACGAGCGCGACCTGGATTCCTACGAACGCCAGATGGATGCCGTCTTCGACCGCACCACTGAACTCCTCGACCGCGAACAGGACTGGCTGGCCCGCCAGAACGACCTCGTGACCGCGCGGATGCACTACTTCCAGATTGTGGAGTCGGCCCGTCAGGAGCGGGCCACGCTCGTCATGCGCCGGCTGCAGCGGCAGCAGATCGCCCAGCTCGTGGCCGGCCCCCAGGCCGTCTTCTTTGCGGCCAACGGCCTGACCGAGGCCGAGCGCGAGCTCGACCGGGCCAAGCGCAAGATGAACGACTGGCTCGTCGCCCTCGAATATGCCGCCGTGCGCCCCTTCTACCACGAGCGGATGTCGATCCTGCTCGCCCGCAACACCGACCAGCTCCGCGCCATCGCAGACCGCCTCACCGACCTCGAGGGCCAGTGCGGAGGCGCCACCAACCTTCCAGATGGCACCGTCTCGCTCCGTGGCGATGTGCTCAAGCTCACCACCTCGCAGG
>CAIQPA010000282.1 GCA_903873545.1 uncultured delta proteobacterium | reverse complement strand
GGCAGCCCGGAGCGCGGGCCAGCGGTCGCCGTAGCGCGCTGCAAACCAGCGGTCGAAGGCCTCGGGCCCCTGGGCTGCGGCCTTGGCTGCCTGCTTCTCCCGCTTGCTCACACGCTGCTCCAAAAACGAGACGGGCCGGTCAAACGACCAGCCCGCAGTCTAGCGGCCGGAGCCGCTGTGACTAGCCGTGAATGCGGCGGCGGCGGAGGGCGACAAGGCCAACCAGCGCAAGGAGCATGGAGCCAAGTCCGGCGCTGGAGCCAACGGTGGAGCAACCGGAGTCGCTCGCCTTCTTGACGGTGGCCTGCGGGGTGGGCGCGCCGCTGGCAGCGGCGTCGAGCGCGCCGCCAGGCAGGTTGTCGAGCGGAGAGGTAGAGCTCTCCGCGCCGCCGCCGAGGGCGTCGTTGCGGGAGCCGGTGTAGGCGGAGCCGGCGTCGGAGGCCGAGATGGCCTCACGCCAGTTGGGCGGCAGGCAGTAGAAGGCGACGGTCGCCTCCGGGCAGTCGGTGGTGCCGTCCGGGCTTACCGCGCAGGGCGCGTCGCCGTAGGGGAGCTCCTCGCAGGTCCAGTCGGTCGGGCAATCGGAGGCCGCGGTGCATGCGGTGGGCTCGTCGGGGAGCGCGCAGTAGTTGCTGCCCGTGGGCTCGCAGGCGCAGGGGTCCTCGGTGAGGCCGCTGCCGTCGGGCGCGGGGAGGCTGGAGCCGCTGCCGGCGGAGTCGCTGCCGGGGGTGGGAGCACCGCCGTCGCTGCCCGAGGAGCCACCGCCGGACGAGCCGGTGCCAGTGTCGGGCGGAACATCGGTGCCGCCGCTGCCGGAGCAGTAGCAGGAGAGTTCGGGCTCGCAGGTGAAGCCGTCGCCGCAGTCGGCGGCGGTGGTGCAGGGACCCATCCAGCGGGGTGCGCAGTAGCTGTAGGTCTCGGTGGTGCAGTCGACGGGGGGCTCGGTGCCCGTGCCGCTGCCATCGGGCGCGCCGGGGAACTCTCCGCCGGGCATAGGCTCGGGCGCTCCGAAGCCGCCGCCGCTGCAGACCTCATAGCTCTCAATGATGCAGGTAAGGCCTTCGCTGCAATCGCTGTCGGCGTTGCAGGGCGGCGGCGGGGGAGCGACGCAGCCGTAGAAGATGGTCGGCTCGCAGGGGGTGGGCTCCGGGCAGGGTTCGCCGGGCGGGCAGGCGGGCGAGGAGCAGGCGGAGCCGCCGACCTCTTCGCAGGCGAGGCCATCCGGGCAGTCGGCGTCGGTGGTGCAGTCGCCGCCGAAGGAGACCGAGGTACAGATGCCGGATGTAGCGGTGCCGCAGGTGGGGTCTTCGGGGATGCAGGGGGTCGCGGCATCGGCGTAGGAACAGACCTCACCGCGGGCGCAATCGGCATCGCTGGTGCAGTCGGTGGCGTGTGCCGCGGCACCGACCGACATCGATGCGCCGAGGACCAACAGGGAAAGCAACGAACTCGTCTTCATGACAACACTCCGAAAGCGGGAGAAAGGCGCAGAGAACGCGCGACAACCTAGCGTGAAGCACGGTCCGTGCCAAATCCGTTGCGATGCTGATCTGCCAAGCAATCCTCCGCTGCAGCGCCGCGCGAAAGGCGGGGACTGCGCACCCGGCGTCAGACTCCTGACGGGGCTGCGTCAGAAAGCGGTGGCGGGGAGTCCGGGCGCGAAGCGGCGGAGCCGCAGCGAGCCGTCGCCGGCATGAGGCTCTGCGCCAACCATCTCGAAGGTGTCGAGCGCGGTCCAGCCCTCGCTGCAGCTAAGCGGCTCGCTGGCGATTCTGAGGCGCCGCAGCGGGCTACCACAGCGGGCCTTCGTGGTCTGCGCGCCCGGCGCATCGACCACAACGTGGAGCGGGCGACCGCCCTGGTGGGCGAGCAAGACCTCTCCGTCGGTGAGCAGGAAGGAGAGGCAGGAAGGGTCTTCGTAGTGGCAGGTTGCGGGGTGTCGGTCGGGCACCTCGGCCCAGATGAGGTCGGTCGCCTCCCGGGCGGCGCGGGCGAGGTCATCGAGCGAGATGGGGCCATCGCCATCAACCAGTGCAGCGTCGAGCCGGCTCAGGAGCAGGTAGAAGAGGACCTCGCTGTCAGTCTGCCCCGCGATGCGGGCCCGCAAGGGCTCTCGGAGGCCGGCGATGAGGCGCTCCCGGAAACCAGCGAAGCCGTAGCAGGTGCCATTGTGGGCGAAGACCCAGCGGCCGTGCCGGAAGGGGTGGCAGTTCTCTTGGGCGAGACCGCCGTGGGTCGCCTTGCGGATGTGGCAGAGGAGCGTCGGCGCAGAGGCTGCAGCGGCGACGGCATGAAACTGGGGGTCGCTGCCGGCTCGGAGCGGCTGCTTGTGCAGCACTGTGCCCTCGGGGCCAAAGGTAGCGAGCCCCCAGCCGTCCGGGTGGTGCTCGCTGAGCGAGGCCATGGAGCGGCCATCACCCACGAGCGAGGCCCGCGCATCTTCCGACTGCGACGAGCGTTGTGCATACAGACGACACATGTTCTTCCTCGAACGCAGACAATTCCTCAGCCGAGGGTATTCCGATTCGGCGCCGCTGCCAACGACTTCGCGCGGGCCAGATCGGGAGGCGAAAACCTCCGAAGTTTGACGCTGCGATCGGGCGATCGTACCCACAACCTCGACCAACCGTCAGGGAGTCTGCCATGCTGTTCCGCAACCGTCCCCACTCGGCCTCCGACCTCGCTGACGCCGGCGCACGCCGCGCGCTGCGGACGGTGTTCGGTTTGGCGCTCGTGATTGCGGGATGCGGCGGCGAGAGCCCGCCGGTGGGGGAGGGCTCGGCAGCACTGCCGACGACGCCTGACGCTGCGCGGGAGGCGCTGGAAGAGCACCTCGAAGCGACCTACCTGGCCTGGTTCGATGCGCAGCTGACGCAGGCCCCCGTCGAAGCGGTGTTGCGGAGCACGGAGTTCGCAAAGCCCCTCAAGCGGGAGCGGACGCTTCTTCGGCTCTACGAGGCCCGCAAAGGCGCCCCCTTTCTGACGACCGAGTCGGGCCTCACGCCGGTCGGGCAGTCGGTGGTTGATGCCGTTGCGCTCTCGCCAGAACACGGGCTCGACCCCAAGGCCTACCACCAGGTGGAGATTGGCGAGGCGCTGACCGCACTCACCGAGTGGGATGCAGGGCTCCGTCACGCTCCACCGTTCGGGTTTGAGCGGGTGCTGAAGCAGGCGCTCGTGGCGGCGACCGATGTTCCGAGCGTGGCCTCTGCCCCCAACGTTGCAATGGCGGCGCTGACTGCGGTCCTCGGCGATGCGGCGACCTCGACCGCGCCGGAGTATGCCCGAGCCCACGCGGCGAGGCTCGAGCTGGCGCGCGGCGCGCGCGGTGCCCGTGCGACGCTGGAGGTGCTGCTCGCCGACGCGCTCCTCGACTACGGCTCCGACCAGGGGCTGGGCAACGCGGCGACGCTCGACGACCCCAAGGAGCCGGCGGCGCGCGCGAAGGTGGTCGAGGCGCGGCTGGCCAAACTCTTCGACGATGCCGCCGCGGCCCAGGGCTCGGAGGCGGCCAACGCCCTGCTCTCTTCGGTGCCCCCGCGGCACGACCAGTATGGAAAGTTGCTCGAGGTTCGGAAGCGCTACGCGGCGCTGGTCGCCAAGGGGGGCTGGCCCAAGGTCACGGCCTTTACGGGCTCGCGGGGAACGCATGGACCACAGGTGGCAACCCTCAAAGTCCGGCTGTCGGAGGAGGGCTACGCGGTGGGACCGCTCGACGACCGGTTCGACGAGCCGCTCGGCAAGGCGGTGGCGGACTACATGGTTGGCCACCAGCTCGATCCCAAGCGGGGGCTCTACAAGGAGCTCTTCAGCTCGCTCAATGTGACGGCGGAGCAGCGGCTTAAGCAGCTCGACCTGACACTGCAGCGGTGGCGCGAGAGCCGGATCGGCGACGACACGGACTACGTCTTCGTCAACATCCCGGACTTCCATGCGGAGGTCTGGCGCGACAGCAAGCGGGCGATGCGCTTCCGCATTGTCGTGGGCAACACCACGCGGGAGTGCGACCCCGAGACGAAGAGCTGGAAGTATGCCAACGCCACGCCGCTGCAGTCGGCCCGCATGACCTACATCACGCTCAACCCCTTCTGGAATGTGCCGCAGCGGATCATCAACGAGGAGCTCCTGCCCGAGCTGCTCGAGGCCGAAGACTACTTCGAGAAGAAGGGCATCGAGAAGGTGATGATCAGAGGAGAAGAGGTGATTCGGCAGAAGCCCGGCGAAGACAACGCGCTGGGGCTGGTGAAGTTCATGTTCCCCAACCCCTTCAGCACCTACCTGCACGACACCAACAAGAAGGCCTTCTTCGCCTACCCGGTGCGGGCCTTCTCACACGGCTGCATGCGGGTGCAGGATCCGATGAAGCTGCTCGAGCACATGCTCACCGAAGATGGCCAGTATGACGCCGCAAAGATCGACAAGATCTACGACGACAACAAGAAGCTCGAGGAGAAGAAGGAGACCACGCTTACGCTCAAGACGCCGGTGCCGGTCCATGTGGAATACTACGTGGTCCGGGTGAACGACGAGGGCCAGGCCGAGTTCCTCGCAGACATCTACAAGTATGACCGCGATCGGATGTCTCCCCCCTCCGCCGAGTCGCTGCGCTGCGTGCCGAAGGAGGAACCTACGCAGACACTCGTACTGGGCGAAGACAACAGGGTGATGCTCCGCGACAAGGCGGGCGAGCTCACCGATCCGAAGGCTGTCGTGGTGCCCGTGCCCGAGCCCGTGGCAGACCCTGCGAGCCCCGCGGCTGGCGACCTAGGGCCCTAGCTCTCGCGCCCGAGCCAACCTGCGAGGAGTTGGCCAGACTCGCGGATGAGTTCGGCCTCCTCAATCTTTTCGACGAAGCGGCGCGGCATCTTCCGCACACCGCAGGCGATGCCGAGGATGGTGCCGACGATGGCGCCGTTGGTGTCGGCATCGCCGCCGCCCATGACCGCCGCAGTGACCCCTTCGTCGAAGTCCCAGGCGCGGCCGCAGAGCAGCGCGACGCAGAAGGGGATGGACTGTCGGGCATCGGCGCCCGCGCCTCCACTGAGTTCGGCGAGCTCGCGCGAGGGGCAGTCGAGAGCATCGGAGAGTTCATCAAGGTGGCGAGAGAGCGGGTCGTCGCTCGGAGCGAAGCCGGACTGTTCGAGCTGCGCCTCGGCCCAGAGCGCCTCGTCGATGAGCTGCTGGTATCTCTCGGGGCGCGGCTCCCAGCGCCGGTTGCAACCGAAGGCATCGGCGACGAGCAGCGAGATGAGGTAGGCCCCGACCACAGCGCGGCTGTCGCGGTGGGTCATCTGGGTGACCTCGAGGGCGAACTGTAGGAGCGCGGCACGGTCTGTACCGTCGCGGAGGAGGGCTGCAACGAGGGGCGCCATCTTGGCCGCAGCGGTGTTGCCGGGCACGCCGAGCGCGCCGGAGCGGGCGGGGGCTGTGCCCTGCAGGAGGCGGCGGCAGGCCTGCTTGGTTTCGACGTCCCAGCCGCGATGTTCGAAGGTCTCGAAGGCGTGGACATGGGCAGCGACGACCAAGTCGAAGGTCAGCGCGGGCGCGGCGACGAGCGACCGTGTGAGCGAGAGCAACATCTGGGTCTCGTCGGTCCAGCAGCCGGGTCGCAGCCGCTGAAGCGACTTGTGTGCGAATGGCTGGGGGGCGAGGAACTCGCGGATGTTGCCGAGGCTGTCGAGTGCGCGACGGGCCTGCATCGGGTCGGGGCCCTCGACAGCCATGCCGAGCGCATCGCCGATGGCGCAGCCCATGAGCATGCCGGTCACCCGGTCCGGCGAGCGGAGCTGGGCGAGGTAGGCAGCGTTCTCCCACAATCCGATCGCGGCAGCAGGTGCGCTTCCTGTCGTGTCGTCGTTGGGGCTCGGCGCCAAGATGGCTTTCTCGCGTCGGGAAAGAGGAGATTACGGTATGGAACCGACCGCTCCGGCGATCGGCCCCTCAACAACCGTAAACCGCGACTAGCAGACCCCATTCCCGAGTGTCATGCACTCCGTTTGACGCAACGCGACACGCATTTGGCGGATTGGCGCGATTTTTGCCCGCGCCCGTGAACCCTAGGCGGCGGGTTCTGCCAGTGACCGGAGCAGCGCTTCGGCGACCCGGATTCCATCAACGCCCGCGCTCACAATGCCGCCTGCAAATCCGGCCCCTTCGCCTGCCGGATAGAGCCCTGCGAGAGAGGGAGAGGCAAGCGTGTGAGGGTCGCGCGAGATGGTGACAGGCGCGCTGGTTCGGGTCTCGACGCCGATGAGGACGGCCTCGTCGGAGGTGTATCCAGGCATGCGGTCAGAGAAGGGGCGCATGGCCAGCCGGAGGGCATCGCGGACAAAGTCGGGGTAGAGACGGCCCAGGTCGGCAGCGACTACGCCACGCCGGTAGGTGGTGCGGCGCACCTCGCTGCTCGGACGGTCTGCGAGGTAGTCGCCGAGCCGCTGCGCCGGGGCCGTGAAGCCGCCGCCGCCCGCTTCGGCCGCCCGCTCTTCGCACTCGCGCTGGAACTGCATGCCGACGAGCACCGGGTGTTCCGGTGCGCGGGTGAGGTGGCGGCCGAGCTCCTCCGGCGAGACGGTGACGACCAGCGCGCTATTGGCATAGTGGCCGGAGCGGGCCGAGTGGGACATGCCGTTGACGCAGACCTCGCCTTCGCGGGCGCCTGTGGGAACAATGCTGCCGCCGGGGCACATGCAGAAGGAGTAGACGCCGCGCGCATCTGCGCCCTGCCCCACGTTGGCGGTCAGTTCGTAGTAGGCGGCCGGCAGCCCGGGGGTTTCGGCCCACTGGCCATACTGGATGCGGTTGACGAGCGCCTGGGTGTGCTCCACGCGAAAGCCGACCGCGAAGGCCTTGGGGACCATGGCGAGGCCGTCGTTAGCGAGCTGTAGGTAGAGGTCGCGGGCAGAGTGGCCGAGGGCAAGGACAACGTGGGTTGCGTCGATGCGCTCGCCGTCGTGCAGGATGACGCCGGTCACGCGGCCATCGTGCTGCGCGAGCCGCTCGACCCGGGCCCCAAAGCGGATCTCGCCGCCGCGGGCGATAAGGCCTGCGCGGAGCGATTTGAGCAGTGATACGAGTTTGTCGGTGCCGAGGTGAGGACGGCCCTCGACGAGGATGTCGGGGTCGGCGCCGAAGGCGACGAAGGTCTCAAGCACCCGACGCGGGAGGTCGCCCCCTTTGCGCGTGTAGAGCTTTCCGTCGCTCCAAGTACCGGCGCCGCCCTCGCCGAAGCAGAGGTTGGATTCGGGGTTGATGATGCCGTAGCCCATGAGGCGCGAGATATCCTTTGCGCGTGTCTCGACCGGCTTTCCGCGGTCGAGCAGGATGGGCCGGAGGCCGGCCTCGGCAAGGACAAGTGCGGCGAAGATTCCACAGGGACCGGCACCAATGACAAGGGGCCGCGCGGCGTCTGGGGCAACCTGCCAGCGTTGGCGCTCGGCGCTCCGCCCGACCCGCTCCGCCTTGGAGGTGTCTGCGGAGGCGAGGAGGTGGGGCGGGATGTGGCAGTCCACCGCGTGTACGAAGCGGGGTGGCCGCTGACCACGCGCATCGATGGAGCGCCGGACGATGCGGACATCGAGGTCGGGGTCGTCGCCGAGGCCGAGTCGCATGAGCGTGCGAGAGCGGACGACCGACTCGGGCTCTCCGATCTCGCGCTCCACGGAGGCGAGACGCCAGGTCTCTCCTGAGGCGCTCATGGCTGGCTCCTGCGGACCTCGAAGGTCGCCGATAGCCGCGCAAGTCCGGGAGGGTTGGCGTCGCGGGCCTCCACGGTGCCGCGGAGCGTGGTGGCGTCTGCCTGCACCACGCTGACGGTGCCCTCCGACGCGTAGAATCGGTCGGCGCCGCTGCCGGCCTCGAAGGCGGCTGCCTGTTCGCCGGGCACAGCACCAACGCGGATGGGGAGCGAGCCGGCGACAACGGCGAGGGGCAGCAGGAGCCTGCAGCCGCCATCTTCGCTGCGGAGTTCCAGCGCCTCGACGAGCTCTTCGGCGCCTGTCAGGCGGCAGGAAAGGGTTGCTTCGGCACCCGGTGCAGCGGAGCCAGAGGCCTCGTCCGTGCGCGCCTCAACGGGGGCTGCGGGCACCGTGGGCGCAGGTGCCGAGGCGGAGGAGCAGGCCGAGAGCAGGAGCAAGGGGAGCAGTCTGGAGGCTGCTCTCAACGCCGCACCTGCTGCCACTCCTGCCAGTTCTGAAAGGCAATCTGCGCCAGGATGAAGACGAGGAAGATGTGGCTGGTGGAGACGGCGTAGAGCATGACCAGGCCGAGCGTCGCGAAGGAGACCTGCAGGGAGATGCGGACGAGCCTGGAGCCACGGATGCGGTAGGCGAGCGCGGTGCGGAGCGCCTGGCCTCCATCGAGCGGAAAGATGGGGAGGATGTTGAAGGCGGCGAGCATCAGGTTGATCCAGTAGAGATCGTCGATGAGCCCGCGGAGCGAGGGGACAAGCAGGGAGATGAAGGGGGGCGGGAAGGTCTTGAGGAGGAGGAAGAAGATGCAGAGGACGACATTGACGGCCGGGCCCGCGAGGGTGACGAGGAGCTGGTCGCGACGGGAGCGGCTGGTGCGCCCGCTCCAGATGGCGACGCCGCCGAAGAAGGAGAGCACGATATCGGCTGAGCCGTAGCCGAGGCGGCGGCCGACAACGGCGTGACCGAGCTCATGGGCCAAGATGCTGCCATAGATGGCGACGATCCAGAGGAAGGCGCCGAGGATCCCGACCATGCCACCGCCACCCATCTGCAGCAGCAGGATGAGGCCAATGAAGATGAGGCCTCCGGTGTCGAGAAAGACGGGGAAGCGGGCGACGTCGAAGAGGTAGATACCGCGGGTGGGCAAGGTGCGTCCTAAGGCGGGATGGCGCGAGGCGGGAGCTACGAAGGGTCTCCGCGCCGCCGTCGGCCAGCGTTGCGCTGGGACCAACCGAGGATGGCTTCTGACGAAAGGCCAGACTCGCGCAAGATTTCGTCAACACCGCGCTCCTGTGCCATGGACTCACTCTCCGAGCGGGTCGGATAGATCTGGGCGATGGGGAGCGAATAGAGGGGGTGTCCCCAGACCGAAGGGGCGTTGGCGGCGAGCGACTGGCACTCCTCGATGGGCATCACGGAGTCGACCCAGAGGTTGAGCTCCTTGAGGCTCTTGAGGTAGCCGTCGACCTTGGGGTGGCCGGTTTCGGCGAGCGCGATGGCAACGCTGGTGGCGATCTCGGGCTCGAGTTCCTCGGCATGGGCGAAGCCGGTGAGGGCCTCGAAGACCCGGTCTCCGAGCGTGGGGAAGAGCACGGCGGCGGCGGCGAGGGCGCCCATGGCGCTCATGCGGCGCTCGAGGGGTGCATGCTCGTTGCGGAGGAGCGCGAGGAGGCTCGGACAGGTGACGGGCGCGAGGCGGGCACAGGCCATGCCGGCGGCGGCGAGGGTGTGGTCGCCATCGGCATTGGCGAGCAGGCGCATGACCGAGGGGGCAGCGCGGTCGGCGCCGATCTCGCCGAGGATGACTGCGGCGTGGATGCAGATGGGCTCGTGGGTGTCGCCCTCGGCGACGGCACGCTCGATGCGTGCTGTCAGCGTGGAGACCGCTACATCGCCCCATCCGCGGAGGTCTTCGATGAGTTCGAGCGGCGGCCGTTCGCCCCAGGATTCGACCCGTTCGCAGAGCCCCTCGACGATCTCGGCGGCGCCGCGGAGGGCCGCGTCTGGATGGTCGGAGAGCATGGCGCCTGCGCCGCCGAAGACGGCGCGGACCCGGTCAGGGAGGTCGCCGCGGGTCTGGGTCATGAGCCAGAGGAGCATCTCGAGCGGGTCGCTGGCGTCGCCGTCGTCGTCGGTGGCCGCGAGTACTGAATCCTCGGTGAAGAGGAAGCGCATCTGGCCATGTTCGGAGAAGGGTGTTGCCCAGTTGGCGACGCGGGCGAGGTCTGCGGCCCAGGCCTCGGGGCTGGCGACGAGCTCGCCATCGACGTTCCAGAGCCAGTGGCTGCTGTGGGGGACCATCGAAGTCGGGTCGACCGGCATGGGGAGCGAGAGGTCGAGATCGATCCCGAGGTAGCCGCGTGCCGAGGACTCGAGTTCGCGCCACTCCGGGTCTGCCTCGGGGAAGCAGCGGAGGGCCTCGGGGTTGACGAGGAAGAGGGGTTCGCGAGGGTGAAGCTGGGCGGCCCCAAGCGGCGCGAGCAGGTTGACGAAGAGGCTCCGGAGGGCCCGCTCGAGGTCGGCCTCGGTGCGCTGGTCGAAGTCGACGACGGAGCTGTGGCGGGCAGCCTCGGGGGCATCGGCCAGGAGCGAGACGACGTTGTGGCGCCAGGCGACGCGGCGGTAGACCGAGATGAACCAGGCGGCGAGGGGCCGGAGCGGGAACCAGTAGCCGGCCGGCAGCACGCCGAGCGTGAGCAGCAGGTGGGCGCGGACCTGGTAGCAGAAGGCGAGCCAGCCGGCGGCGACCTCGAGCCGCCACTGGGCCTCCTCTTCTGGCTCTTCGCGCAGGTCGAGGTGAAGGGCGACGGCGGCCACTTCGACGCCGAAGGGGCGGAAGAGGGCCTCGCTGAAGCGGTCGTTGTGGGCAAAGAGCCAGTTGCGGAGCGCGAGCTGGGAGAAGAGGTCGGGGCCGCTGGCATCGAGGTGTTGCGACATGAACTCGCCGGGCCAGCCATCACCCGTCTCGAGGATCTTGAGGTCGAGCAGAATGGGGACGAGCGGGTGGGCCTCGTCGAGCGGGCCATGCACGGCTGCGACCATGAGCTCACGGGCAGCGAAGCGGGGGTCTCCCTGAAAGCCGCGGGGGAAGAGGTCGCGGAAGGCGGGCAGAGAGCTTGCGCGCAGCGTCTCGAAGGTGGCGAGGTTGGAGGCGGAGAGCCAGCCGTCAACGACGGGGTCGAGTGCCATCCGCATGTCGTCCGGGACCACGATCCACTCACCGTCCGAGGTAACCACGGCGTGCACGAAGCCGAGCGAGAGCAGCAGCCGCTCGACGGTACCGGAGCGCTCCGCGGTGCGCTCTGCGAGGGCGCGCGCCTCATCGCGGAAGCGGCGGTGCGGGATGGGATGGGGCGCCTCGGTGGCCCAGAAGAGCAGCGACTGCCCCGCGGGGGAGAGCTGCTCAAAGAGCGCTTTGAGGTGGTCTGTGTCGTAGAGCCGCTCGACGACGCGGAGGACAAGCGCGAGCGGGTCGTCTTCGTCTGCCGGCTGCGCCTCGACCTGATGGAAGGCGGCGAGTTCTGCCAGGGCCTCGTCATCCATCCGCGTCAGGAGCACGGCAGTATCGGCCCGATGTAGGTGCTCGTCTTCGCAGTAGGCCATGCGGAGTTCGATGGGGACGAAGGGGCCGGCGACCTCCGAGACGAAGACGAGGCCGCGCTCGCGGAGCTCCTGCACAGCGGGGTCGCTGTTCCACATCTCCGCCGGGATGGCGCCGCTGTCGGGGTCGTCCAGATCGACCTCTTCGGGGTCGTCATACTGCCCGTCCGCCAGCGGTAGGTAGGGCATACCATAGGCGAGCGCTGCGAAGAGTTCGGCGGCCGACGACGAGAGCATCGTAAGCGTCTGCTCGAGTGTCTCGGGGCGGAGGAGCTCTTCTGCGAGCGCCACGGCATCTACGCGGCGGCTACCGATGCTGCGTGCAAGCGAGCGACGTTCCTCTTCTGCCACACCGGCCAGCGCGGTGACGAGTCGGGTTTGGAGGGAGGAGAGCAAGGGCGAAGGCTCGATATCAAAAGTTCCGGGCCCGCCAGTCTATGCCTCGATTGTTCGAACTGCAACCTTCGGTGCATGGGTGGTGGCCTGTTTGCAGCCGTAGGAGCCCTTCGCGAATGTTTGGCGTTTCGCCCCTGCCGATGTAGAGTCGACTGGAACTCCTGCGCCGAATTTGGCGTTGTCACGCGGCGGGGGGACCACTGCGCACTTGGTGTTGTTCGCTTGAAGGACTGGTCACTTCGCATCTGGGGTAGTCGAGGGAGTGTCCCGGTGTCGGGCGCGCACACCCATCGGCATGGCGGCGCGACCACCTGCATCGAGATCGACCTCGGTGACGCCCGCATCATCATCGATGCGGGTTCGGGGATTGCAGACCTTGGCCGTGTTGCCATCGGCAACCCCAAGCCGACGCTGCTCCTGATGACCCATCTGCACTGGGACCATGTGCTCGGCTTTCCCCACTTCGCGCCGCTCTACACACCCGGCTGGTCGCTCGACATCCGGGGCGTTCCCCGCGACGGCACCGGCGTCCTCGATGCGATGAACAACATCAGCAAGCCGCCGCTCTTCCCCGTTGATCTTCGGGTGGCCGCGGCGGCGCAGGTCAGCACGGAGAACCTGCCGAGCACTGGCACCACCGTGTTTCACGGCGCGGAGATTGCCTGGATGCCGGTCGCTCACCCCGGCGGCTGCACGGCCTTCTGGTTTCAGCTCGGCGGCTTCAAGATCATCTTCACGGGCGATCTCGAACTCCGGCAGACCGACCTGGGCGCGCTGCACAGCTTTGCCCAGAACGCCGACCTCCTCATCTGCGACGCGCAGTACACGGAGCAGGAGTACCTGCGCTACACGGGCTGGGGCCACTCGACCAACCTCGACGCGGCGGCGCTCGCGGTGGCAACGGGCGCCAAGCGACTGCTGCTGACCCATCACGACCCGCGCCGGTCCGATGACGAGATCGACACCATGGTCGCCGACGCCCGTCAGATGTTTGCCCACACCGAAGCCGCCCGCGACGGCCTCACCGTGTCGGGCTCTTTCTAGCCGTTGGTACCTCTGGCTTCGCGAACGCTGCGAGCGGCATGGGTCTGGAGCGAGGGTCGCCTGCTCGCCCGTCAGCGCATCTGCCTCGAGGGCGGCACGATCACTGCTGTCGGACCTCTCGAAGAGGGTGAGGCTACGGACCAGGCGCTGCTCCTGCCCGCCTTCCACAATGCACACTCTCACGCCTTTCAGTGGGCGATGCGCGGCGCGACCCAGCACCTCGACGCGGGCCACACCGAGGACGACTTCTGGTCGTGGCGGGACAAGATGTTTGCGGTTGCCGGGGCGCTCGATCTCGATGAGGCCTATGCCGTCGCCCTTGCCTGCTACCGCCAGATGGTCGCGCATGGGTACGCCTCCGTAGGGGAGTTCCACTACCTGCACCGGCGCCCCGACCTTGGCTGGTATGAGCCTCAGGAGGCGCTCGCTGCGGTGCACTGCGAGGCGGCCCGGGCTGCGGGTCTCTCCATGGTGCTCATCCCCGTCGCGTATGAGCGAGGCGGCCACAACCGGGCGCTGGTGGGCGGGCAGCGCCGCTTCGATACCACCGATGCCGCCACCTACCTCGCCTACGCCGCGCGGCTCCGCGACCAGCTGAGCGGC
>CAIQPA010000281.1 GCA_903873545.1 uncultured delta proteobacterium | reverse complement strand
GCGCGGAAGCGTGGCTCCGCTGCGAACCGCTCAAAGCGGTGCAGGCAGAGGTAGTTCTGCCGACCCTTCAGGCAGACCGCCGTGAAGGGGCGGTCGACGATCTGCCGTAGCAGCGGGATGTCTTTCTCTACGAGCTGGTCCTGCAGGTTCTTGGTCGCCGTCGAGACCACCGTGCGTCGCGCCGATCGCAGCGCCGGGATGAGGTAGGCGAGCGTCTTGCCCGTACCCGTCGCAGCCTCGATCACCAGCCGGCGCCGCTCCGTGAAGGCCGCCTCTACCTCGGAGGCCATCTCCACCTGCGCTTCGCGCGGCTCGAACCCGGGCAGCCGTGTCGCCAGCAACCCCTCCGGGCCGAAGACCCGCTCCATCTCTTCGCTCTTTGCCATCGGCGGCAGCGCTAGCAGGGCTTGCGCGCGCTTGTCACCTGCTCC
This sequence comes from uncultured delta proteobacterium, assembly GCA_903873545.1. Taxonomy (GTDB): domain Bacteria; phylum Myxococcota_A; class Bradymonadia; order REDH01; family REDH01; genus CAIWGR01. Next base: position 1,224 of record CAIQPA010000281.1, on the reverse strand, counting down.
CTAGGCCTCGACGATGAGACGGTTCCGGCCTGCATAGGTGGTCACCACCGCCGCCCGGTTGGTGGTCACCGTCTCGCGGATGACATCGTTGTGGTGGAACCACGATCCGCGCGCCTTGTCGGCGTCGAGATCGACGATGAGGTAGCCGCGGCTCTCGAGCTCCACGAACCGCATATGCGGGTTGGCCCGCTTGAGGTTGGTGGCCAGCGCAGCGCCCAGCCCGCGCGGAAAGCCCGGCGAGGTGACGGCCGGCGTCACAAACTCCACCGCCAGCGAACCCTCGCCCGTCGCCGGGTCATACATCGCCGCATCGTAGGGCATCTCGGTCAGGTCCATGGCCCACGACGAGTGGATGTCGCCCGTCAGCACCACCACATTGTCGACCGCCGCCGCACGGATGGAGGAGAAGATGCGCGACCGGGTCGCGTCGTAGCCATCCCAGCCGTCGGCGTTGAAGATGGGGCCCAGGTTGCCGCCGGAGCCCGGCGACCGCCACTGCCCCATCATCACCTGCTGCGCCACAAGCTTCCACTTGGACGACGAGGTGGTGAGCTGCTCGGCCAGCCACTCCTCCTGGTCGGTGCCCAGAAGCGTCCGGTCGGGGTTGGTCACCTCGGTGCTGTTGGCAGCCACCTGCTCGTCGCGACCCCAGAGACGGGTGTCGAGGAAGACCAGCTCTGCGAGGTTGCCGTAGGTGATCGTCCGGAAGATGCGGTTGTCGGCCTGCTCACGCAGCGGCATCCACTCGAAGTAGGCTTGGATGCCGGCCGCCTTGCGCTCCGACCAGGCCCCCTCGTTCACAGGGTCGTGGTTGCCTGCACCGTCCTCGAAGCTGTTGTCGGCCGTCTCGTGATCGTCCCAGACCGTCATGAAGGCATGGTTGGCGTGGGCGTCGGCCAGGTCGGCATCGCGACGGTGGTGGGCGTAGCGCCGCCGATAGTCGCTCAGCGTGAGGCACTCGTTCGGCGGGTCGAGCGGCCGCACATTGCCATACTCACCGTCGGCATACTCGTAGATGTAGTCGCCCAGGTGGAGGATGGCGTCGAGGTCGCTCCGGTCGGCCAACTGGCGGTAGCTGTGGTAGTAGCCGTGGGCGTAACTCGAGCAGGAGACAACGGCGAAGCGGAGCATCGAGACATCGCCCTCGGGCGCCGTCCGGAACTGGCCCGTGCGCGAGGTGATGCCGAGCGCCAGGAAGCGGTAGAAGTAGCGCTTGCGGGGCCG
>CAIQPA010000280.1 GCA_903873545.1 uncultured delta proteobacterium | reverse complement strand
CCGTCGCAGGTGAGGTTCAGCGCGTCGGCGGTGTTGCCGAGGGTGATGCCGGCGTAGGTGTAGTCGGGGGTGATGCCGTGGTTCTCGATGGCGATGGTCGAGCGGGCCAAGAGAAGCCTACCGCCGGCGGCGATGACGAGCGGGCCGGCCAGGTCGTGGATGTCGGAGCCGTCATCCGTGATGGTGCAGCGTGAAAGGTCCAGCGCATCGGCGGCGGTGTTGGCGATCTCGAACCACTCGCCGCGGTCGCCAGTGCCCGCCTGGGAGGCAGCCATGACTTCGGTGAAGACGAGGGCGCCGGCCGTCGACGGAGCGGGCGCGGCATCCACGCACTCACCGCCGCTGCAGCGCTGCTCTGAGGTGAGGCAGTTGGTGAGCGTGGTCTCGAAGGTGCACTCCGGCGTTCCGTCTGCGAGCGGGGCGCAGACACCCGTCGGAAGATAGGCGGCCGCGGTGAAGGCATCGGCACAGTAGTCGGGGAGCGGCGTGGTGCAGGGGTTGGGCTCGCAGATGGCGGAGGAGAGGCTCAGCAGCGTGCCGGCGTCTGCCAGCGCGAAGCCGTTCTCTGCGCCATCGGCACCGGGACCGGTGTTGCGGTCGCAGTAGGTCCAGCTGGTGCCGCCATCGCCGGAGAAGCGGAAGGCGACGCGGCTCGACTGCGGCGTCGGCGCGACGAGCGTCCCGACATACTCATCGTTGTTGGGCTCGCCCGCGGTGGTGGCGTTGTAGCCGGGGCTGGGCAGGGCAGGAGCCCAGTTCCAGGCGGTCGGCGTGCTGGTTGGATCGATGTCGGCGGGGCCGAATCCAACCTCCGCGCGAAGCGAGCCGTAGGGGTCGACGCCGGTCGTCAGCGTGGTGAGTCCGGCGATGTAGAGACGGCCCGACCAGCTCGTGGAGGCGCCCTCCGTGACGACGGCAGAGGCAGGCGCCTGGAGCCGGCACCAGTTCACGGTGACAGGGTCCGGGCCGCAGGTTCGGTTTGCGCTGCCCGGCGTTCCAAACTTGCCAGCTGTGCCGTAGGTGGCGCGGCTTTCGCACCAGTTCGCAGCGACATCGTTTTCGGCGCCGTCGAGGCGATCGCTGTCGAGCTGTCGCGAGATGCCGAGCTGCACATCAGCGGCGGTGTAGTCGCGGCGGTCGATCTCGGTGCCGCCGCAGGTGAGGATGATGCTGTCGGTTGTGTTGCGGAGGCTGAAGCCGGCGTAGAGGTAGTCGAGAGGGAGGCCGTGGTTGGCGACAGGATCGGCGCTGCGCGCGAGCACGCGGTAGCCGCCGGCGGGGACGATCAGCTCGCGCGCAATCGTGTGGGCGTCGGTGGTTCCGTCGCCGAGGATGCAGTTCCGGATGTTGAAGGCGGTGGTGGTGGTGTTGTGGAGCTCGACCCACTCGCCGTTGTCTGTGCCACCGCTGGACTGGGGCATGAACTCGGAGACGATGACCTCACCGGCGATAGTCGGCGCGCTCGGCGGCGGGGTGCAGATGGCGTCGATGCAGACCCGTCCCGTCGCGCAGGGGGTTGGGGTTGCGGGGTAGTCACAGACGCCGCGGCCTGCGACCTCGGTGCAGCTGCCGGCGCCGTAGGAGATGATGCCTGAGCCGGCGAGGTTGCAGATGGTCGCAGGGGGGGTGATGCAGGGGTTGGGATCGCAGACGCCGAGTACGGTGAGCTGGCCTGCATTGCCGGGCTGGTAGCCGTCGAGGGAGCCGTCGGAGCCGTCGGTCGCGAGGTCGCAGAGGGTCCAGTTGAGGCCGTTGTCGAGCGAGACACGGGCTGCGACATCGTAGCTTCCGGTCGCGGGCGCCGCGAAGGAGCCGGCATACTGGTCGAGGGCGGGTTCTGCGGACTCGGCCCAGGTCGTGTCGGCTGCGAGGGCCGACCAGATCCAGGCGGCGTCCGGCGTTGTGTCGTTCGTTCCGAAGCCTATCTCAAACCGGAGCCGCGCATCGGTATCGGTTCCGGTGGTGCGGTCGGTGAGTCCGGGCGCGATGAGCGTGGCGACAGCGGTGAGTTCATCACCGGGGCGCGCTTCGAGGAAGGTTGGGGCAACGAGGCGGCAGCGGTCGAGCGAGGGCGGTGCTGGGCAGGCGCTGTTGGTGGCGCCGGGCGTCCCTGCGTCGCGCAGGTTGTAGAGCTCGGAGCCGTCGCACCAGCCGTCGCCGTCGTCGTTGGCGATGCTCCCGGCGGTCGCATCGGCGAGTGCGAGCGAGGCGCAGGCGGTGTTGGGGAAGCCGGTTCGGGTGTAGCGTAGGGCATCGAGCAGCGAGCCGTCGGCTGCCGTGAGGATGATTGCATCGTCGCCGTTCGCCAGCAGCAGTCCGCTGTAGACGTAGCCCGGCGTGAGGCCGCCGTTGACCGCTGCATCTCCGCTGGCGGCGAGCAAGAAGGTTGCGCCTGGCGCCACGAGGATGGGATCGGCGCCGGTGATGGTATGGCTGTCGCTTCCGTCGTCTGTGATGACCACGCCGCGGAGATCGTAGGGGGCGGCGGAGATGTTGGTGACCTCGAACCACTCGCCGACGCCGTCGGAGACCGCGCAGGGGTCTTTCATCAGCTCGCTGATGACGATGGCCGTTGACGGAGGTGAGGTGTCCTCGGTGCCAGTGTCTGCGTCGGCTGAACCGTCGGGCGTGGTGTCTTCTATGCCCGTATCGGCCGAGCCGTCCGGCGCGGTGTCCTCGACAGCGGTGTCTTCGCTGGATGTGTCGGCGGAGCCGCTGTCGACGGTCGTATCAGCACCGCTGTCGATGACGGCGGTGTCGGCTTGTGTATCGGCGGAGGTGTCGGTTCCGCCGCCCGTAGAACGGGCGGTGTCTTCGCTGCAGGCGGCAAGCGCGAGCGGGAGCGCGAGCGCGATTCGGAGGGAGCGGAGGGTTGTCATCGGGCGTCACCGAGCGAATGGTTTGGAGCGAAACTGCTAACCATAGGGCGGCGCGCTGCCAAGTCTCGCGCTACTCGCGGCGGGCGGCGACCCCGAAGGCTTCCTTGGCACGTTCGGCTGCCATGCGGTGGTCCACCATCGGCGCGGGATAGCCTTCTGGGCGAAGCAGCGGCGTGTCGAGGAGCGCGTGGATGTCTGCAGCGGGCAGTGCTGCGAGTTCGGGTACCCAGCGCTTGATGTAGGAAGCGTGAGGGTCGAACTTCACCTGCTGCAGCCAGGGGTTGAAGATGCGGAAGTAGGGAGCCGCATCGGCGCCCGTGGAGGCGGCCCACTGCCACGAGCCGTTGTTCACCGCCGGGTCGTAGTCGGTCAGTTTCTGGGCGAAGTAGGCCTCGCCTTCGCGCCAGTCGATGAGCAGGTCTTTGACGAGGAAGCTGGCCACGATCATGCGAACGCGGTTGTGCATCGAACCCGTCTGCGCGAGCTCACGCATGCCGGCGTCGACGATGGGGTAGCCCGTCGTTCCTGCCACCCAACGCTCCCAGTCATTGGGGTCGTTGCGCCAGGCGACGGCCTCGAATTCCGGGCGGAAGGGGCGCCCGTAGACCTGCGGGAACTGGTGACAGAGGTGGAGAAAGAACTCGCGCCAGTGCAGCTCCCGCTCAATGCCGTGGCCCTGTCCGTGGGCGTCGCGGCTACGCCAGCAGACCTCGCGCGGCGAGACAGTCCCGAACTTGAGGTGGGGAGAGAGCTCCGTCGTGCCCTCCACGCCCGGGAGGTTCCGGAGTTCCTCGTAGTTTGTGAGCGATTCGATCCGGTTCAGATGCAATTCGGCGGCTGTTCGTCCGCCGCGCAGGCGGGGTTTGGGGCCGCACAGAGACTCTATCTCCGAGAGCCGGTCCCATCCGGATGACGCGTCAGAGGCCGGCGCAAATCGGGCATTTTCGGGCAGCGGCTGCGGGCGCTCCACGGGCTGCAAGATGGCCCGTTTGTAGAAGGGGGTGAAGACCTTGTAGCCCTCGCCGCCGGGCTGCAGCACCGTGCCGGGGCGATAGAGAACGGAGTCATCAAAGCGCTCCACCTCGATGCCGCGCGCGTGGCAGGCGGCCTCGAGCGCGGCATCTCGCTCCAAGCTGAAAGGCGTGTAGTCTCGGTTCCAGACCAGCAAGCCAATGCTTCGCTTCTCGAGCCAAGCGGGTAGCTCATCGCTGCGCATCGGCAGGAGTTCGAGCGCCGAGCCGAGGGCGCGGAGCTGTCCGTCGAGGTCGCGGAGGGCGTCGGCCATGAAGCCGAAACCGAAGGTGGAGAAGTAGCGATGGCCGGGTCCCTGACGGGGGTCGAGGCAGAAGACCGGCAGCACCTCACCCTTCGCAATTGCCGCGGCAAGGCCGATGTTGTCGAAAAGGCGGAGGTCTCTACGGAAGAGGAAGGCTGTCTTGGTCGCGGTCATGGCATTGCTCCGGTGCACGGCTCATCAGATGCGGCCTGCGGTCGGAGGGTGCGAACCTTAGGGCTTCTTGTCGCCGAGGTAGGCTGCGAGCAGCGCGTCGAGATCGGCGGGCGCAGCAGGCGTTGCGTCGGCCGTCGCCCCGCTCGAAGGTGGCT
>CAIQPA010000279.1 GCA_903873545.1 uncultured delta proteobacterium | reverse complement strand
CTCGGCGTCCTCCGGCACATAGTCGGCGCCGTCGGGCGTCTGGTAGGAGACGCTCGCCCAGACCGACCGCACCGGCAGGCTCGCCTCCACTCCCCAGCGGTCGTCGAAGGCCCACTCGCCGCTGAGCCCGAGCTCCACGGGTGCCAGCACCACCTGGTGATCATGCAGCGGCTGCACCGGCACCTCGTCGCAATCGTTCAGGTCGGCGCAGCCCGCGGGGTGGGTCACCTGCATGGCGAGGCCGCGCAGGCTCACACCAAAGGTGCCGCTTCCGCCCGCCATCACGCCGCTTCCGCCAGGCTGCATCGGCAGCGACGGGTTGCCGCAGGCCGCGCAGGCCGCAGCCTCTGCGACCGGCAGCACCGTCGCTGCCAGCAACACGACCGCGGCTACATGCGACCTCCGCACCATCACGGCTCCACCGCCCGGATGGCCGCCAGCTTGGCCGCAAAGGTCGCCTCATCGAAGCCCTGAATGGCGCCGAGCACCTTCCCCGAGCGACCCAGCACCACCAGATAGGGAAGCCCGGCGATGTCGCTCAGGTGGGCCGCCACCGCGGGGCTCTCCCAGTCGGTCACGCTCACCTTCCGCACCGCCAGCGTCGCGTCGTCCGCGAGTAGCTTCCGTAGTGCCGTCTCCACATTCTGACAGCCGGCGCACCAGTTCGCGTAGAAGTCCACGATGGTCACTGTGCCGGCCACAGCGAAGCTCTCCAGCGGCTTGCCGCCGTCGGCCACCGCGATCTCCGCGTAGTCAGCCTCCGCAGGGAGCGGCGGCAGCGGCTCGAACTTCAGGTCGGGGTGGCAGAGCAGACACTGCGACTCCGGCCGATGGTGGGGCGGGCACCAGTCGCCGGCCTCTTTGAACTTCGCCACAAGCTCGGGATGGCAGCGCACGCAGACCGCCTCCGGCACCTCGTGGCTGCAGAGCGCCACCGCTCCCTCCGCCGCGCTCATCCGCGTGAGCTTTCCATGCTGCTGCGCGCCGCCACAGGCCGCCATCCAGCAGGCCACCACAAACCATCCAGCTACCCAGAACTTCCGCATCTTCCACTCCGCGCTCGAGCCCGATTTTTGGCCCAAACACGCGATAGGAAGTTGTCGCAACGCAAGCAATGGCGCGGGCTTCGATGCAATTGTGTTGCAGTCCACCTACCGCCGCCCCGGCCCCTTTCCGCCGGGTGCCGCATCGATGAACTCCGCCCAATTCTCCGCCGTCGGCGTCACCTCCGCCGGCCTCAGGACGGGTACCAGCTTCGGCGCCGGCGGTGGCTGCAGCGCCGCCGCCTGCTCGCGCGTCAGGAGGGGCTTGCCCACCTTCACCTCCGGCAGCGCCATCGCCGGCGCCTGCTTCGCCCCGCACCCCTTGTGCCACCTGCTGAAGTCCAACGACTGTCGTTCGCGGCTTCGCGGGATGAGCTCTCGCTCCACCCAGGCCGGGTCGATCCCTGGGCGATCCTCCGCGGCAAAGTCATCCTCGTGCGCCGCGGCCGCAAGGAAGCTCGCGTGGGGCCCGATGTAGGTCGCAAAGACCTTGTTGGCGAAGCTCGGACCGGTGCACCAGACGCCACGACCGCGCCGACGGACCGCACTGGGGATCGGAAGGTGCGACCGACTCGGCCCCGCCTGACTGGTCAGCGCCATCCAGGCGCTCAGTTTGCCCGCGCGTCCGACACACACGAAGGGTCGGCGCCCCTCGGTCGGAGACGCCGGCGCCAGGACCATCGGGTCGGCATCCAGCATGGCCGGGTCGAGGTAGGCAACCACCCCCACAACCATCTCCGCTTCGGTCAGCATGCTCCCCTCCGCTGCACACAGGTGACACCCCGAAGATGACAGGCCATCCACGGCTCCGCAACTCGGCGCCGCACCCTATTACGCAGCAGCCTCCGTCTCCCCAAAACGGGACAACCCCCGCCAGCCTGCGCCGACGGGGGTTGTTCCTGCAGAAGCGCGGCGACCTAGTCGCGGGCGCGGCGGTCGGCGTACTTCTTGATGAGCTCTTCCTGCACCACGCGGGGGACCGCCTGGTACTTCGCGAACTCCATCGAGAACTCGGCCTTGCCCTGGGTGCTCGAGCGGAGGTCGTTCGAGTAACCGAACATCTCCGACAGCGGAACCTCGGCCTCGATCTGAACCTGGCCGTCGTTCGTCGAGTTGCCCTGGATCATGCCGCGGCGCTTGTTGAGACCGCCGAGCACCGTGCCGGCGAACTCCTCGGGCGACTCGACGACAACCTTCATGATGGGCTCAAGCACAACCGGTGCCGAACGCTCGTAGGCCTGACGGAAGCCCGTACGAGCCGCGATGCGGAAGGCCATGTCGCTCGAGTCGACCGCGTGCGCCATACCGTCGGTGACGCCGGCGCGGATGTTGACGATCGGGAAGCCGATCAGCGTGCCGCGCTCCATGGCGTCCTGGAAGCCCTTGTCGCACGAGGCGTGGTACTCCTTCGGGATCGAGCCACCCACGACGTTGTTGATGAACTGGTAGTTCTCACCGGCGTCCGAAGGCTCGACAAAGCCGAGCACGCGTGCGAACTGACCCGAACCACCCGTCTGCTTCTTGTGGGTGTATTCGAAGTCGCTCTTCTTGGTGATGGTCTCACGGTAGGCAACCTGCGGGGCGCCGGCCTGAACCTCAACGCCATACTCACGCTTGATGCGCTCGAGGTAGACTTCGAGGTGAAGCTCGCCCATGCCGCCGATGATGGTCTGGCCCGACTCTTCGTCGCGCGTGACGCGGAAGGTGGGGTCCTCCTTCGAGAAGCGGTTGAGCGCCTTCGAGAAGTTGTTGAGACCCTCCTTCTTGATCGGCTCGACCGCCAGCGTGATGACCACGTCGGGGACGAACATCGAGGTCATGGTCAGGTCGGCATCACCATCGGTGAAGGTATCGCCCGTCGCACACTCGATGCCGAACAGCGCGACGATATCGCCCGCCTCCGACTCATCAATTTCATGCATTTCGCTCGAGTGCATTCGCACCAGACGGCCAACCTTCGCCTTCTGCTTGGTCGACTGGTTGTAGATGGTGTCGCCCTTCTGCAGCTTGCCCTGGTAGAGGCGGCAGTAGGTGAGCTGACCGTAGCGGCCATCCTCAAGCTTGAACGCCAGCATGACAAGCGGGTTGCCCGGCTTGGAGATGAGCTGAACCTTCTCCTCGTTGTTGCGCTGGTCGAGCGCCTCGTAGGTCCGGTCGTAGGGGCTGGGGAGGAAGCGCATGACCGCGTCGAGCAGCGCCTGCACACCCTTGTTCTTGTAGGCCGAGCCCATGAAGACGGGCGTCATGCGGCGCTCGATGGTCGCCTTGCGAACCACCGGGTAGGCCTCTTCGGCGCTCACCTCTTCGCCGCCCAGGAACTTCTCGGCGATGTCGTCGTTGAAGTCCGAGAGACCCTCGATGAGGATCGTGCGGTACTTCTCCATGTCCTCCTTGAGGTCGGCCGGGCACTCCTCAATGCGGATCTCTTCACCGTTGGCGCCGTCGTAGTACCAGGCCTTGCGGGTGAGCAGGTCGACCGTGCCCTTGAAGCGATCCTCTTCGCCGATCGGGATCTGCATCATGATGGCGTTGTGCGAGAGCTTCTCGCGCAGCAGGCCGGCGACGCGGAAGGGGTTGGCACCCGCGCGGTCGAGCTTGTTGATGAAGGCGAGGCGGGGGACGTTGTAGCGGCGCATCTGGCGGTCGACCGTGATCGACTGCGACTGAACGCCGGCAACGCCGCAAAGGACGAGGATGGCGCCGTCGAGGACGCGGAGCGCGCGCTCAACCTCGATCGTGAAGTCGACGTGTCCGGGGGTGTCGATGATGTTGACAGCGTAGTCCTGGTTCTCGAGCTGCCAGTTCACGTAGGTGGCAGCCGACTGAATCGTGATGCCCTTCTCACGCTCGAGCTCCATCGAGTCCATCTTGGCGCCGACGCCCGACTTGCCGCGGACCTCTTCGATGCGGTGGATCTTGCCCGTGTAGAACAGAATGCGCTCGGTCAGCGTCGTCTTGCCCGAATCGATGTGGGCCGAGATGCCGATGTTGCGGAGCATGTTCAGGTCAGTGATGTGCGATTCAGCCATGTTCTCTTCCCAGGGTCGAAGTGACGAGACGGCAATGGTCCCGAAAGTGTAAGGTGGCCGCGCGTCTAGCCTCTCGCCCCGCCCTTGTCTAGCCGCCAACCTTTGCTCTGGCGCACCCTCCCGCCTATCCTGCGGCCACCTGCCGCCCCCGCTCCGTGCCGCCGATGGCCTCCATCCTCATCCTCTTCGCACACCCCGCCTTCGAGCACTCGCGCACCCAGCGCGCGCTCGTCGCGGCCGCCTCCAACCTCCCCGGCGTCACCCTCCACGACCTCTACGAGGCCTATCCCACCTTCCATGTCGACCGGCGCGCCGAACAGGCCCTCCTCCGCCGCCACGACATCATCCTCTTCCAGCACCCCCTCTACTGGTTCTCGGCGCCCGCCCTCCTCAAGCAGTGGCAGGATGTGGTCCTCGAGCATGGCTGGGCCTACGGAGAGGCCGGACAGCAGCTCCGCGGCAAGGTCGCCCTCCACGCCGTCTCCACCAGCGCCGCCGAGTTCGATCCCGAGCATGGCAGCGGCCCCACCTGCAATGTCCGCCAGTTCCTCTCCCCCTGGGAGACCACCGCCCAGCTCTGCGGCATGCGCTTTCTGGCCCCCTTCGTCGTCCACGGCTTCCGCGTCGACACCCACCCCGAGCTGCTCCGCGAGGCCGCCGCCAACTACCGCGCCCTCCTCGAGGCCCTCCGCGACGGTCGCGTCGACCTCGACAAGGCCGCCGCCCGCCCCGCGCTCAACTACGACCCCGGCGACTTCATCCGCCCACCGGACGGAGCCGCATGAGCGACTCCGTCCTCCTCTACGCCATCATCTACCTCGCCGCCGCCGCCATCTGCGTCCCCCTCGCCAAGCGGCTCGGACTCGGCACCGTCCTCGGCTACCTCGCCGCCGGCATTGTCATCGGACCCCAGCTCCTCAACGTCGCGGGGCCCTCCGACAAGGTCCTCCACTTCGCCGAGTTCGGCGTCGTCATGATGCTCTTTCTCATCGGCCTGGAGATCAAGCCGACCATCCTCCGCTCCCTCCGCCGCGACATCATCGGCCTCGGAGGACTCCAGGTCGTTGTCACCGCCGCCGCCATCGCTGCGGTCGCACTCGCGCTCGGCGTGGGCTGGCACCTCTCCGTGGCGCTCGGCCTCATCGGAGCGATGTCCTCCACCGCCATCGTCCTCGCCTCGCTCGACGAGCGGAACCTCCTCGCGGGCCGCGGCGGCCAGTCCACCTTCGCCATCTTGCTCGCCCAAGATCTCTCCGTCGTCCCCATCCTCGGCCTGTTCCCGCTGCTTGCCACCGTGCAGGCCGTCGAGGGCTTCCGCTTCGTCCCCGAGGTATCACAGACCCTCACCCTCTGGCAGCAGTACCAGCCTCTCCTCAAGCTGCTGCTCACCCTGGTCATGGCCGGCACCCTCTTCACCGCCGGCCACTACCTCCTGCGGCCCCTGCTCGGCCTGCTCGCCCGCTCCCGCTCCCGCGAGGTCTTTACCCTCGTCGCGCTGCTGCTCGTCCTCTCCGTCGCCGGCCTCATGGAGCTCCTTGGGCTGCCCCCCGCGCTCGGTACCTTCATGGCCGGCGTGATGCTGGCAGAGAGCGAGTATCGCCACGAGCTCGAGGCGGAGATTCAGCCCTTCAAGGGGCTGCTGCTGGGCCTCTTCTTCATCGCCATCGGCGCCTCGCT
>CAIQPA010000278.1 GCA_903873545.1 uncultured delta proteobacterium | reverse complement strand
GCAGGACCCCAATCCTTCCGCGGGTGGCGCCTACTTCTGCATGGCCAAGACGGCCTTCTGCCCGCGCATCGACACCGTCGCGCGGAACCAGATTGATGCCCGTCGCCTCCCCTTCTTTGATGTTGCTGATCAGGCAGACACGACAACGGTCTGCTACTTTGCCGAGTAAACAAGGAAACGAATGAAGACTTCGATTGCCGTAGGCCGACGGGCCAAGATTGTCTGCACGATGGGTCCGTCCACGCAGACCGAGGAGCGCATTGAGGCGCTGATCGAGGCAGGGATGAATGTGGCGCGGCTTAACTTCAGCCATGGCAGCCACGAAGACCATGGCCGCATGCTGGAGATGATTCGCAGCGTCTCCGCGCGGATGCGCCAGCCGATTGCCGTGCTCCAAGACCTTCAGGGCCCCAAGATTCGTGTCGGCAAGTTCGAGAATGGCGGCGTGCCGCTCGTACCGGGTGCGCCGTTCCGGCTCGTCACGGAGACCATGCTCGGCAACGAGACCATGGCGAGCGTCTCTTACGACCTCATCTGGCAGGACGTGCACCCCGGCGACAGCATCCTCCTGGATGACGGCCTGCTCCACCTCGAAGTGACCGCGACCGGCGAAGGCTGGGTCGACACCGTCGTGGTGGTCGGCGGGACGCTCAAGGACCGCAAGGGCATCAACCTGCCCAACACGCCGGTCTCCATTCCGTCGCTCACGCCCAAAGACCGCGAAGACCTCGAGTGGGGCATCAAGGCCGGTGTGGACTACATCGCCCTCTCCTTCGTCCGGAGCGCGCTCGACATTCATCAGCTGCGGAGCCTGCTGCCACGCGGAGAGGATTCGCCCGAGATCATCGCCAAGATTGAGAAGCCGCAGGCGGTCTCGAATCTGCGTGAGATTGTGATGGCCTCCGACGGCATCATGGTTGCCCGCGGCGATCTAGGCGTGGAGATGCCGCCGGAGCAGGTGCCCATTATCCAGAAGCAGGCCATCGCGCTGGCGATGTCGCTGGGCAAGATCAGCATCACCGCCACGCAGATGCTCGACTCTATGACCTTCAACCCGCGCCCTACCCGCGCCGAAGCCTCCGACGTTGCCAACGCGGTCTTCGACGGCACCGACGCGGTCATGCTCAGCGGTGAGACTGCCTCGGGCAAGTACCCCATCGAGGCTGTCGCCTTCATGGACCGCATCGTCCGCGAGGCCGAGGCCAGCCCCTTCCTCAAGCATGGCCCGCAGCAGCTCAGCACGACCGAAATCCGGCCCTTCTCGCACGCCATCGCCAAGGCGGCGGCCATCGCCGCGGAAGAGCTGAACGTCAACGCCATCTGCTGTTTCAGCACCTCGGGGCGCACGCCGCGGCTCATCAAGACCTTCCGCCCCTCCAAGCTGATCGTCTCCTTCACGCCGTCGCGCAGCACCTACAACCGGGCGGCGCTCTGCTGGGGCACTCACCCCGTGCTCTGCGAGCTTCGCACCGAGACCGACGCGCTCATCGCACAGGTGGAGAAGACCATGATCGCCGAGCATCTCTGCGATCACGGCCGTCACGTCATCATCGTGCTCGGCGTTCCGGTCGGCCGCGGTACCCCGACCAACATGATCAAGTTCCACACGATTCCCTAGCCGCTGCTCAGCGGTTCGCGGGCTCGTAGCGGACGCAGTTACGGCCGGCCTGCTTTGCCTCATACATTCGCTCGTCTGCGAGCCGAAGCAGCAGGTGGGGGTCTGGCAGCGCGGTTCGCGGGTCGTCGCCACGCTGGCGCATGGCGTCGGCGTAGCTCTCCATGTCTGCAACGCCGACAGAGACCGTGAGCCGCGTTGGCTCGTCGGAAATGAGGATGGGCCGCTCGGCGACGGCCAGGCGGAGCTTCTCTCCGATGAGGATGGCCTGCGGGCCGTCGACCTCGGGCGCGACGACCACGAACTCCTCGCCGCCGTAGCGGGCGAGCGTGTCTGCACGGCGGATGACGTCTCGGACCCGCTGCGCGACGGTCACCAGGGCTGC
>CAIQPA010000277.1 GCA_903873545.1 uncultured delta proteobacterium | reverse complement strand
GTGACGGAGACGAAGAGCCTCTGGACGCTCAAGGGCGATGTGGGGATTCTGAGCCGGACGGTGGAGCTGGAGGTGAACATCACCGAGTGGGCCGGGCCGGACCGGGTGCGGTTCACGCTGACGGGGCTCAACGAGGCGGTGAGCGGCGAGGGGCAGTTTGAGATCCGGGCGATCGCGGTTGCGGGGAGTGCGGCGGCTGCTGCGGCTGCTTCGTCGCCTGTGGCGGCGAAGGCGGAGCTGTCTTGGTGGCAGAAGCTGGTGGAGAGGTTTGCCCGCTGGTTCCTGGGCCGTCAGGGCGGTGGTCAGCCGGCGCTGTCGGCCGCGCCGCGGGCGGCGGTGACGGCGGGGTCGGAGCTGGCCTTTACGCTGATGATGGAGGCGGGTGGCCCGACGGCGCCGCTGGTGAACGCGATGCTGGAGCCGGCGCTGATTCCTGCTACCGAAGACTTGGCGCAGCGGATTGTGACCCACCTCGAGAAGCAGCACGGGCTGGGGTGAGTTGCATCAACGGGGGAGCAGACATGAGGCAGTTTCGCTGGATGGTTTCGCTCTCTCTGATGGCCGCGTTGACGGCCTGTACCGGCGGCGAGAAGCGAGAGGAGGCAGCTCCGAACGGCTCCGGCAGCGGCGCTGATGCAGTGGACGGTGATGGGTCGAGCGCGGTGGCTGTGGGCAGGCCCATCGCGGCCATTCCTGGCGCAGGGGAGGGCTCGGGGAGTCTCATCGGCGCGGCCTGGACGGCAGCACCCTTTGCGGCCGATGACCTGGTTGCGCAGCACCCCTTCCTGGCCGCCAATCCGTGGAGCAACATCCACAACGATGGCGCGATGAGCGACAGCTACACGACGGCGGGTCCGCTCGGTGTGCGCCCGCAGCTGCAGTCGGCCTCGCTGCAGGGCGACTGCGCGACCATGACCTTTCGGGCCGACGGCCTGCTGGCGACGGTCTGCATTGGGCTCACGGGCACGAAGCTGCACCTGGTGGAGCCGAGCGGGCTGACGCTGCTGGCCTCACTGTCGCTGCCGTCGCGGCCGGGCCCGGTGGATTTTTCGAACTTTGGCGGCGGCGGCTACTTCTTCCTCGATGCGCAGGAGCGTGCGGTGATCCCTGCCATCGATGGGCGGGTCTGGATTGTCGAGGCGGTGGAAGAGGCGGGCGTCTGGTCGTGGCGGGTGGTGACAAAGGTTGCGACCGATGCCGTACTGCCGGCCGGCGACACGCTGCAGTCGGCGCTGCCCGACAGCGCGGGCCGGCTCTGGTTTGTGTCGCAGCTGGGGTTGGTGGGCTTTGTTGCGCCGCCCTACGAGGCGGAGGGTGCGGTTATCGAGACGCTGTCGCTGGGCGAGCCGGTTGCGAACTCCTTTGCGGTGGGCAGCGATGGTGGGGTCTTTGTGGCCACGACGGCGGCGCTCTACCGGCTCGAGGGGTCGGGTGGACGGCCGGCGGTGGTCTGGCGCGAGGGCTACGACAACAGCGGAATCGTGAAGCCGAGCCAGGTGAGCGCAGGCACGGGGACAACGCCGACGCTGATGGCGGGCGGCTATGTGGCCATCACCGACAACGCCGACCCGATGCAGGTGGTGGTGATGCGGCAGGCGGCAGATGCGGCGGTGCGGGTGGTGTGCGAGGTGGCTGTGTTTGAGGCGGGCGGGAGCGCGACGGAGAACTCGCTGATCGCGGCGGGGCGGTCGCTGTTTGTGGAGAACAATTACGGCTACACGGGGCCGACTTTTGGCGCCGTGGGACCGCAGAGTCTGGGCGGGTTTGCGCGGGTGGATGTGTCGGCAGACGGCGGCGGCTGCACCAAGGTGTGGGAGAACCGGACGGTGGCGGCGCCGTCGGTGGTGGCGAAGGTGTCGAAGGCGACGGGGCTGCTCTACACCTTCGTGCGGCCGGCGGGTGACGAGGCGGGACACAACTGGTCGTGGGCGGCGCTGCGGGCCGACACGGGTGCGGTGGTGTGGGAGATTCCTGCGGGGAGCGGGACATTTGTGAACAACCACTACGCGGGGCTGGCGCTTGGCCCTGACGGGGCGGCCTACCTGGGCACGCTGGGTGGCTTTGTGCGGCTGTCAGACGGGCGGTAGCGCGCGCGACATCTTGCCGCTGTAAACCGAAAGGGGGTAGGGTGTGTCTCTGCACAGCTGGCCAATCTCGGCCGGCGTGATCGGAGCGGCGTTTTCATGAAGCATCTTCTTGGGTTGAGCCTCCTTCTCTTGGCCGCCTGCGGCACCGACACCGGCCGTAGCAGCGGCAGCACGACCGAGGCGACCGACACGGGCTCGGGCAGCGATGCCACCGACACGGGCGCAGGCTCGGGCAGCGGCGCCACCGACACCGGGCGGGAGCTTGATGGGACAGTGGGCAGCACGCTGACCACCTGGCACAAGGATGCGCGGGCCATCGTGGAGCAGAAGTGCGCGGGCTGCCACAACCCGGAGGGCACGGCGGGCTTCTCGCTGCAGACCTATGCCGAGGCTGAG
>CAIQPA010000276.1 GCA_903873545.1 uncultured delta proteobacterium | reverse complement strand
TGCGTCGACGACCGGCGCGAGCGCTGCTGCGGTGGTCATCGGCTCTTCCTGCGCTGCGGCCGACGAGGCCCAGCCTGCGAGGTAGTCCACGGCCAGCGCGCGGGCCCAGGCCAGCTCTTCGACCCATGCGGTGAAGAAGGAGGCGAAGGCGGGGTTGCCGCCGGGTCCAACACCCCACTCCCGCTCGCAGGTTGCGGCGGCAACTTCGAGGGCCCGCGCGCCCGAGGCGACGAAGATCTCGAGGTGGTGGAAGAGCTCATGCTTGGTGTTCAGGTGATCGGCGCTCCAGCCTAGCGCGACGCGACGGAAGTGGTCGGGCCGATAGGTGAAGGGGCGCTCGGTGGGCCGAAGCGCAGAGAGCGCGAGTCGGAGGGCGTGCTCGTCGTCTGGCTCGAAGGACTCCTCGGTGGCGTCGACCGCCGCCAGCGAAAGTCGGAGGTCACCGAGCCCTACGACGACCCAGGTAAGCATGGTGAGCGGGTCAGAGAGCAGGAGCGGCCGACCGGCCGTGAGCTCGTGCCGGACGAGCTGCAGCAGCGGCTCGCGCTTGAGCCGGTCGTAGAGGCGGATGTCGCTGGCGGTGTGGGCCGAGAGCGCCTCGTGGACGCCGTAGTTTTCGAGCTCGAGCGTGTCTTCGAGCCACTCCACGCCGGGGAAGTCGTCGCGGTAGGCGTGGTTGTCGTCGGGCGAAAAGAAGTAGGCACGGAAGGCCGTGGCCGAGATGCCCATGGCCTCGGCGAGAGGGAGCGGCCTGCCCATGGCGGTGCGGGCCAAGCAGAGCGCCTCGATCCAGCCGTGGAGGCCGTGGCGAGGTGTCTCTTGTGAGGTGGAGGCTGGCGCCCGCAGCAGGTGGAGTGAGTCTGCGGGCATGGCGCCTTAGCGGTTGAGGAGGGCGTTCACGTCGCTTACAATACCGGAGAAGTAGTCGAAGCGATTGGCTGCCGAGTTGGTCTCTTCGTAGTGTCCCGGCGCCTCGATGAGGTAGGGCAGGAAGGGGTCAACGATGAAGTCGTAGGGCGGGATGATGTAGCCGAGCTCGTCGTTTCCGAGGCCTACCGCGACGATGTAGTCGCCCGGGAGCGACTCGTAGAAGTAGCCCGTGGTGGGCGCACTGGCGAGGTCGATCGGGGTGGGGATGTTGTTTTCGATGAGGCAGCCGAAGCGGGGCTCAATGCCAGCATCGATGCGGGTAATCAGGTCCGCGGCGCAGTTGAGGTCGTTGGGGTCGCCGATGGTCGGGTTGCCGAACTGGTTGGCGGGGGTGAAGCCGCCGGTCCATGACTCGGAGAAGGTCTCGCCGGGGACGGTGGAGAAGGTGACGCCGCCGATGCGGATCTGGGAGATCTTGGAGCCGACCTGCGGGTAGCGGGGCCCGAGGAAGCCATCCTGGAAGCGCCAGTTGTAGACCTCGCGGCGGAAGAGGTTGAGACCGAAGACCGCGTTGTGGAAGAGCCGGTTGACGATGTCGGTGGTGAACTCGCGGCTGGCGAAGGAGAGGGTCTCGTCGGCGATACGGGTGTAGCAGCCGAAGGTGTTGGCACCTTCGCAGGGGGTCTGGAAGGCGCCGAGGACGGAGACGGCAAGACGCTGGCCGAGGGCCTCGGTCCGGGTGAAGTCCTGGCCCGTCTGCTGGGAGCCGTCGAGCGCCTTCACCGGCATGCTGCTGCCGGGCGTCAGGAGGCCACCGCAGGAGCCTGTGATGTAGACCGAGACACCGCCGAGGCCCTGCAGGCCTGCGAAGACTTCGGCGCCGGAGCCGTCGGCGACCGGCTCGAGGCCCTTCTCCACACCTTCGCGGAGGAAGTGGGGGAAGTCGGAGCTGATGAAGACATTCTCCGACCAGAGGACCTCGGGGTGGCTGTGCCAGTTGACATAGCTGCCCAGTGTGTTGGCGGGGTCTTGCACATCCTGTCCGTCGCGGACGAAGCGGACGCCGACGATGAGGTTGTTGGCGATGAAGGGGGAGCGGCTGTCGCGGAGCGCCGTATCGATGGGGTCGGCGTTGACCTTCATCGCGTAGACATCGACGGGCTCGAGGTTGCGCGCGGCATCGGTGATCATGGCGGCCATGTCGGTGTAGAGGTCCTCCATCCAGACATCGACGACGCCGGACTGGTCGGGGAGGTCGGAGCCGAGGACGCCGGGGCCCCACTGGCCCATGGTGTCGGGAGCCTCGTGGGTGTGGGTGGCGGAGATGACAACGTCGTCGATGCCGAGCGCGGGGTCGAGGCGTGCCTGGATGCGGCGGATGTCGCTGAAGAAGAAGCCGACGGTGTCGACGGTGATGAAGGCGATGCGGCTCTCACCCTGCTCGATGACGGCGCCGCGCGCCCAGATGTGGTCGTGGGCGAGGGGGCTGACGCAGCAGTCGGGGCCCGTGCAGCTGTCTCCAAGGAGACGGTCCGGGCAGAGGCCGGCGGGGCGCGAGAAGGAGAAGCCGGCAATCCAGGCGCCCTCCATGAAGCCGTTGCCCTCGGTGCCGTCGGCATCGGGGCCGGTGTAGGTTCCCAAGGACTTACAGTCGGCATACTCCGGCGTGGCCGGACAGATCATGTCGCGGCCGCAGTCGCAGAAGGTGGAGGGGTCGGTCACATCGCCGGAGAAGGTGATGGGGTTTCCGTCTTCGTTGAAGTTCTCGCCGCCATTGGCGCGCGGGAGCTCGAAGCCCCGGGGCGTGATGGAGACGGCGCGGAAGGCGGCCTTGAGGGTCGCATCCGGGCGGTCGGCGCAGGAGGGGCTACCCGGGCAGACTAGGTCGGGGATTGCGTTGCGGGTGCAGAGGCCGCCCGTCTCGGGGGTGTCTCGGCCCTCGAAGGTGCAGGTCTCTTCCGCGGTGCAGTCGGCCTGCGAGTAGCAGATGCGGGTGTAGACGGAGCGGCACTGTCCGCGGAGGGGGCGCTCAAACGGGTCGCAGTTGAGACCGACATCGAGGTCGGTGGTGTCTTCGGTGCCTGTGTCTGCAGAGCCGGCAGTGTCTTCGGTGGTGCCTGTATCTGCAGAGCCGGCAGTGTCTTCGCCCGAGCCGGTGTCGGCGATGTCGGTCCCGGTATCGGCGGCCTTCTTGTCGTCGTCTCCGCAGGCAGCGAGCGAGAGGAGCAGGAGCGAGGCAGCGAAGAGATGTCTGGTCATGGAAGAGAGGCCTGGTCGAAGAGCGAAGGGAACAGTTGCGTGGTCAGCGCGCCTAGCACAGCCCTCATTCGGGTAACAGAAAAACGGCGATTGGGTGTCAGGCGCGTCGGCCGAGCAGGCCACGGATGGATTCCTGCAGATCGGCGGGGAAAATCAGGGTCTTGGTGTTGTTCGAGGCCGCGAGCTGCGCCATGGCAGCGATGTACTTCTCGCCGAGCAGGAAGGAGGTGGCGGTGGGGTCGGTGGGGATGGACTGCGCGACGACGCGGATGGCCTCCGCGGAGGCCTCGGCCAGCGCGATCTGGGCCTGCGCATCGCGCCGCGAGGCCTCGAGCCGGGCCTCGGCCTCGAGGATGCGCGACTGCTTCTCGCCCTCGGCACGGGTGACGGCCGCCTTGCGCTCGCGCTCGGCAGAGGCCTGCAGCTCCATGGCGCGCTGCATGGAGTCGGAGGGCCGGATGTCCTGGATCTCGACGGTCTTGATGGTCAGACCCCAGTCGAGCACGTCGTCGGAGATGGTGTCACGGAGGCGGAGCTTGATCATGTCGCGGGAGGAGAGGGCCTGGTCGAGGTCCATCTCGCCGACGATGGAGCGCAGGGTGGTCATGATGAGGTTGCGCACCGCCTCGCTGTAGTTGGTGACGCCGTAGGAGGCCTTCACGGGGTCGGTGATCTTGATGAAGGCGATGGCGTTGCAGAGGATCACGGCGTTATCGCGGGTGATGACCTCCTGCTGCTGCACATCGAGGATGATGTCCTTGGTGACCAGCTTGTAGGCCACCTCGTCAAAGAAGGGGATGACGACGGTGAGGCCCGGCTTAAGGGTCTGGTGGTAGCGGCCGAGCCGCTGCACGAGCCACTCCTCTCCCTGCGGGACGATGCGGACTCCCTTGGCGAGGGTGAGCAGGACAAAGAAGAGCAGGATGGCGATGACGATCGGACTGCCCATGGGCTGACCTTACGGGTTGAGAGGGGTGACGGTGAGCCGTTCGCCCTCAAAGGAGATGACACGGGCCCGCTCGCCTTCGCGGATGGGCTGATCGGCGTCGGCCGGCCACTCTTCGCGGCCGCCGTAGGGGCGCTGTAGCCGGATGCGGCCACGGCCGAATTCGTCGATGGCGTGGGTGATGAGGCCGACTTCGCCCATCATCTCTGCGGAGGCGGTCTGCGACTCGGTATGGCGGAAGAAGCGGAACCAGAGCGCAACGAAGGCGAGCGAGGTCGAGAGCCAGATGGCGAGCTGGCCGGCGAGCGCCATGCCGGGAAAGAAGCCGAGCACGAGGCCGACGAGGAGTGCGCCGGCGCCGAACCAGATGAGGATGAGGGAGGGGACGGCGAGCTCGGCCACCGAGAGCAGGAGACCGAAGGCGAGCCAGTGCCACCAGAGCAGTTGCGACAAGGGAGACTCCAAGGAGATGATCTTCTGACAAGAAGTCCACGCCGCGGGAGAAACACGACAATGGTTCGCGGTCAAATGGGGCGGATGGTCGGGGCGTGAGCGAAACTTCGCTCCTGCCAACCAACCTTGCTATGCTTTAGCACCAAACGCCACTCCGATGTCGAACTGATTGGAGAGTGCAGCGATTCGTGAGCGCGGAGAATGCATATG
>CAIQPA010000275.1 GCA_903873545.1 uncultured delta proteobacterium | reverse complement strand
TCTCGGCCCCCTTCATCACCGCAGCCAGAGCCCGCGGCGTCTCGGGACTGCGGCTCTCGCTCAAACATGCGCTGGGGGCCGCGCTTGTGCCTGTGGTCTCGGTCGCCGGCCTGCAGCTCGGCGGGCTGCTCGCAGGCGCCATCGTCGTCGAAAAAATCTTCTCACGGCCCGGCCTCGGCTCGCTCCTGCTCGATGGGCTCTTTGCCCGAAACTACCCGCTCGTGCAGGGCTGCGTGCTCGTCATCGCCCTGCTCTTCGTGCTGTCGAACCTGTTGACCGATCTGGTCCATGCCGCGGTCGACCCGCGCATGCGGTCGGAGGGCGCCTAACCATGCGCGGACGATCGCTCTACCTGCGGCTCGGCGGAGGCGTCTTCCTGTTGCTCATCGCAGCGGCACTGCTCGCGCCCGTTGTGGCGCCCTTCGACCCATCCGCGGTCTCGCTCGCAGACCAGTTCGCCACACCCTCATGGCGCCACCCCTTCGGCGCAGACGAGAGCGGACGCGACCTTCTCATGCTCCTGCTGCACGGCACCCGCGTGGCGCTCGGCGTCAGCATCCCGACGGTCGCTCTCTCGGCCCTCATCGGCATCGGCGTCGGCGCGGTGGCTGGACAGCGGGGCGGCCTCATCGACGGGCTGCTACTGCGCGCTGTGGATGTGGCGCTCGCCTTCCCGGGCGTCCTCCTCAGCATCTTCCTGCTCTTCCTGCTCGGCAAGCCGAGCTACATGGGCGTGGTGCTCTCGCTGAGCCTGACGGGCTGGGCCAGCTTTGCCCGGATCACGCGGGCCGAGGTGATGCGGCAGCGGGGCATGAGCTACGCGGAGGCGGCGCGCGCGCTCGGGCTGTCACGTGGGCGCATCCTGCTGCGTCACCTGCTGCCGAACTGCGCCAGCGCCCTGCTCTCGCAGACCTCCTTCGCGCTCGGTTCGGCCGTGCTCGCAGAGGCGGCCCTCTCCTTCCTTGGGATCGGCCCGTATGGTGCACCAAGCTGGGGTGCGGCGCTCGATCAGGGCGCGAGTTTCTTTCTCATCGCTCCACATCTTGCCATCTTCCCCGGGCTGGCCATCCTCACCGCGGTGCTCGGCTTCAACTTCCTTGGCGATGGTCTCCGCGACCACCTCGATCCTCAACAGGGCTTCGCATGATCAACGATCTCACTCGCAACGCTGGCCAGATGCTGGTTGTCGGCTTCGACGGCACCGCACTGCCCCGCTCGATTGGTTCGGCCCTCTCCGACGGCCACATCGGCGGCACCATCCTCTTTGCCCGCAACATCATCGAGCCGGCCCAGGTCGCCGACCTCAACCACCAGATCTACCAGGCGGCGGGCGAAGGGCTGCTCCCCTTCGTGTCGGTGGACCAAGAGGGTGGCCGCGTGCAGCGCCTCAAGGAGCCGTTGACCCGCATCCCGCCCATGCTGGAGGTGGGCAAGACGGGCAATCCGCGGCTTGCGATGCGCATCGGCAAGGTGCTCGGCTCGGAGCTCGAGGCGCTCGGCTTCAACCTCGACTACGCC
The DNA here is from genome assembly GCA_903873545.1 of uncultured delta proteobacterium. GTDB lineage: Bacteria > Myxococcota_A > Bradymonadia > REDH01 > REDH01 > CAIWGR01. The sequence goes on along the minus strand of CAIQPA010000275.1, from coordinate 2,652 downwards.
CCCGACGCCGACGTCTGGACCAACCCGGAGAACACCGTCATCGGCGACCGGGCCTTCTCGCAAGACCCCCATGTGGTCGCGCAGTTTGCCGGCGCGCTCGCTGCAGGGCTGCTCGAAGCGGGCATCGTCCCCTGCGCCAAGCACTTCCCCGGCCACGGCGACACGCTGCTCGACAGCCACCTCGACCTGCCCATCGTGCAGCACGACTTTGAGCGGCTCAACGAGATTGAGCTCCCGCCCTTCCGCTCGCTCATCGCCGGCGGAATCCCCATGATCATGACGGCGCACATCCTCGTGCCCTCCATCGACACCCGCCACCCCATCACCTTCTCGGAGAACGGGCTCGAGCAGCTCCTCCGCAAGCAGATGGGCTTCAAGGGGGTCATCGTCTCCGACGACCTCGAGATGAAGGCCGTGGCGGATCGCTACGAGGTGGACGAGATGATGGCGCTCGGCCTCCGCGCGGGCGTGGACCTCTTCCTCGTCTGCAAGACCGAGGAGGTCTGGCAGGAGGCCTTCGAGTGTCTCGTGAAGCTGGGTGAGAAGAGCTCCGCCGACAAGGCGCTCATCTCCGCAGCCGCAGCGCGCGTGGCGAAGCTCAAGATGGATCTGCTCCGGCCCTGGCGCCGTCCGGATGACCTGATGTCGCTGCTCGGCACCGACGAGAACCAGCGGGTAGTGGCCGAGGTACGTGCCCTGGCAGCGAACCGTTGAGCGTCGATGTGAAAGAGCCCGATGAGGCGAGCACGGCGACCAACCCCTACGCCTTCCTCGCGCTGATGACGGGCGTTGCCGCCTGCGTGCCCTGGATGGTCGTCATCCTCGGGCCGCTCGCCATCGTCTTCTCCGTGATGGCCTGGGGCCGCGCGATCCGGACGGGCAACCGACGCCACCTAGGCATGGCGGCCGTTGGCTTCGGGCTCACAACCATGTCCATGGGCATCCAACTCGGCCTCGGCCTGCTGGGCTGGTGCCTCGGCTGGCTCGGAAAGTGGGTGGGAATGTGACCGCCCGTTGTGACGCGCTGCGTGGGCCGAAAGTTTTTGGGAAAATTCGGGAAACCCCCTAAACCTCCACCAACGTGAGTCTCCCTTCTTTACCCGTGGCCCACTTCAGGTCACCCACCTCATCTCAGAGGAACCGATGAATCGTACCCAGTTGTCTCTTCTTTCGCTCGTGGCCGTTGGAGCCACCACCCTCGCGGCCTCCTCGGCCCAGGCCACGGAGTCGGCGCGTCGCACCGGCCTTGGCGGCACCGCCATGATTGAGGATTCGGACGACATCTACGCCTTCCCCCAAGCGGCCTTCGGCAAGAAGCTCTACCTCGAGGCGAACTACCGTCCCTCGGGCGGCCTCTACGGTGACTCGGGAAGCGGCAGCATCTTCTTTGGCAACGACCAAGAGGTCTTCGGCATCATGACCCACCGCGGCGACTACAACGCGGTGCTCTTCAACACGATCGCGGGCCCCTTCGACAACGGTAACCCCTTCACCTCGCCCAACCAGGCGATTGATGACTTCCGCGTCGGCCTGCTCAAGCCCCCGACGCCGCGTGGACTTCCTCTCAATACCCTGACTGACTCAGATCCCACGAATGACGCGCTTGTGGATGTTGATGAGACGGCCAACATAAACGGAACCACCGAAAGTCTGTTTGGTGATGTGATAAACTCTGGCGAAGGCGACGCCCTTCCGGACCTCGCGCTCGCCCCGGTGCAGCTCATCGATGTGCTCTATGCCCGCAACAACTTCGGCGTACGCCTCTCGGCTGGCTTTGCCTCGACCTCGCAAGACACGCAGATCAGCTGGGGTGACGGCTACCAGGTCGCCTCGAGCGCCGTCGTTGCCAACGTTGTCGCCGGCTACCGCGGCCAGCAGGGCGCCGACCGCTACGACGCCGCCGTGGAGCTCGGCTATGCACGCGCCCACACCGAGACGCTCGATGTTGCCGAGGGCCTCATCGGCAACGATGTGACCTCGAGCACCCCGAGCATCGGCGCGGCCATCCGCTACACCATGCCCAAGAGCGAGACGCTCGACTTCGTCGCCACCGGTAACCTCCACTACGGTACCGAGAGCACCAGCACGATGACGAACGACATCCGCTACTACTGGGATGACCGGACCAGCGATGACCCTGATCTCGATGCTGAGCAGGAGCTTCGCGAGGAGGACAAGTTCGGCCCTGTGCCGAAGCTCAAGCAGGAGACAGGCGAGAGCACCTTCGCCCTCTATGCCGCAGCCGGTCCCCGCTACAAGATCGCCAACCGGGCCATCGTCTCGGCCGATGTCGGTGTTGGTGTTGTCCGCACGGGCTTCGATCCCTTCGTTGACTCGGCCTGCACCAACGACAAGGATGACCGCGACATCTGCGACGGCATCGATGCTGTCGACCTGAGCACCGACAACACCATCCGCTATGCGTGGATGCTCCCCTCGGTCCGCGTCGCCGGTGAGTTCAACGTCACCGAGCGGGTCACCCTCCGCACCGGCATGCGCACCGTCTTCACTGTCTCGACCGAGACCATCGAGGGCAACGCGGCGACCTCGCCTGCCGATGTGGCAGATGCCGACAATGATCCCGTGCGCGATACAGACGACAAGACGCAGCTCACTACCGGCCAGACCTACTACTGGTCGGCCGGCCTCGGC
>CAIQPA010000274.1 GCA_903873545.1 uncultured delta proteobacterium | reverse complement strand
TCCCGCCGGTCAACAGCGCGGAGGCCCGCCCCGTTGTAGACAGCGCCAAGATGGCCTCGTTGCCCTCCGACCAGACGACCCGCGCGCTGCCCCCTTCGAGCTCCAGCTGTAGCGCAGGGTTGGCAAAGCCGTGACCGCGAACCAGCAGGTGCTGCTCGATGCCCGCTGTGAGGATCTCGCGGTTGGCCCAAGCTAGGGTTGGCTCGGTTGCGACGGAGGACGGGGTCGTGGCGGCGGTCGCAAAGCTCTGCAACGCTACGCCACCAGCTCGAAGCGTCACAACGCCCTCGGCGCCGGCGGGAACCTCGAAGGTAGCGCTGCCTGCATTCACGCTGGCGGTCGCCTCTGCTGCCGCGCCAGACTCCGACCACTGCGCTGTAACGGTCGCGCCCTCATCGAGCCCCGCGACCGAGGCGACCAACGTGTCGCCCGCGGCAGCCTCTGCTGGCGCGAACTGCGTGACGGCCGGGCTGCCCGCGCCAGCGATCGCAATCGGAAGACTTTGAATCCCGTCAAAGGCGAGTGTCGCCGCGCCACCCGGCAGGGCGCCATCCGGCCGCTCTGCCACCAACGACAGAACATCGCCGGCGTAGCTCGCGCTCACCGGTGTTGTGGCAAGCCCCAACCCGCCGGTGTCGGGGAGCATGATGCGCGGAGGAGCGGCTGCTCGCACCGGTGTGAAGAGCTGGAACCGGTAGGCTCCGCTGCGGATGCTCCCCGTCGCGGCAGGCACCACGAGCAGCGGCTCAGCGAGCTGACCGACCGTTGCTCCCGAGACGGAGACCACGACCGGCTGAACCCCGACCGGCAGCTGCGTGAAGGTGGCGCGGAGCTGCGTGCCGGCACTCAGCCGTTCGACGCGCGCCGCGGCGAAATCGCCCCATCGAACCTCTGCACCCTCCGGCATGCTTGCGGCGAAGAGGTCGAGGGTGCCGCCGGCGGTCGTCAGATATCCGACCTCCGCTGTGAGGCCGTTGAGTTGCTCGACGACCGAGATGGTCCAGTCGAGACGGGCAGAGAGGCCGATGGTGTCGGTCGCAACCAGGGTGACGTCGAAGGCGCCACTGGCATCCGGCTGGCCCGTGAGACGGTTGTCTGCACCGAGGCTGAGCCAGGTGGGAGCTGTCAGGAGCGCGAGGGTGACCGCATCGCCGTCGGCATCGGAGAGGTCGGGGGCAAACAGATAGGATTCGCTGCGGCTCGCGCGCGTCGCCGGCGTGCTCCCGAACGCTGGAGCATGGCCGATGCTGAGGTCGAAGGCCTGCTCCACCGCGGGCTCCGAGGCGCGGAGCAGCGCGAGGGTGAACGAGGCGGTCGCGGTGCCGTCATCGGGCACCTCCCAGACCAGCGTGCTCCCCTCGAGCGTCGCTCCCGAAGGCCCACCAACGAGGCTGAGCGTCACGCCATCAGCAGGAGCATAGCGCACCTCGTAGGCCCAGCGCCGTCCCGCCTCGACGGCTGCAGGCGGCACGCTCAGGAAGACAGGCGTGTCGTCAAAGATGCCGCTGCCCTCTCCGCTGCCCGTCGCATTGTCACCGCTGCCACTTCCGTCGGTTCCGCCATCTTCTTCCACGAAGCCGGAGCTGCCTTCGCCGCTGCCGGCGCCGTTACCTCCCGCCTCTTCGCTGCAGGCCGCAAGCGAGAGGCAGAGCAGGGCAAGGAGACGCTGTCGGTGGAGAAGGGCGCGCATGCTGTCCTCTGCGTTCAGGGCCACAGACGGGCCATCCGAAAGAGAGACTGCACGCTTTGGGGAGCCTCCGCAACAATGTGCGCCCGAGGGTTCAAAAAACAGGGCCAGCAGAGGCGCGAGGCGGCGGAAAACTTCGCAACCGCCATGTGGCCCCCGCGCAAGTTGACAAGGCATGAACTCTTTGCCTAGTGCCGCGCAAAAGCGGACAGGCGTAGCCTTGTGGAGTCTCTAAAAATGGCGATTAGCGCGGATGATCTGGTCAAGCGGGTGGCAGCTGGCGAAGCGATGGAAAACGAGAGTTTTCAGAAGCTGGACCTGACTGGTGCCAACCTCAAGGGAGCCAACCTTCAGAGTTGCGACTTTGCGCGCGCCGACCTGTCGGGAGCCAACCTTGCGGGTGCCATTCTGCGCGGGTGCGATTTCACCTTCGCCAACCTCTCAGACACCAACCTCACCGAGGCCGACCTCTCCGAAATCCAGGGGCAGGGCGCAGACTTCACGGGCGCCAACATGGAGGGAGCCGTGCTTGAAAGCGCCGACCTCTCCAACGCCACCCTCATCTCGGCCTCGCTCATCGATGCCGACCTCTCCGATGCCACGCTGCGCAACGCCGACATGACAGAGGTCATGCTCAACGGCGCTACCCTCTCCGGCGCCGACCTCACCCACGCCAACCTTACGGGCGGCGACCTCACCGATGCCGAGCTCGTCGGTACCATCCTCGATGACGCCAATCTCGAGGACGTCGAGGGCTACGAGCCCGACGACGACGACTACTAGGCCGTCGAACAATCTCGAGGACTTCGAGGGCTACGAGCCTGACGACGACGACTACTAGGCCGTCGAAGTCCCTCGCAGCGTAACGGCGCCCACGCAAAGCCCAGGGGCCTCGGCGAACACCGTCGCTTCGCTTAGGTGCTGAAGCTGGTGCCGCAGCCGCAGCTGCGTGACGAGTTCGGGTTGCTGAACTTGAAGCCGCCGTTCATCAGGTCGGAGGCGAAGTCCACCTCGGTGCCGTTGAGGTAGAGGTAGCTCTTCGGGTCGCAGAAGACCTTCACCCCCTCCGACTCAAAGACCCGGTCCTTCTCCGCCGGCACGTCGACTTCCAGCACATAGGAGAGGCCGGAGCAGCCGCCCGACTTCACGCCGACGCGAACGCCATGGTCGGCCGACAGGCTCTGGGAGTTCATGATTTCAAGCACGCGGCGCGCGGCCGCAGGAGTGACAGAGAGAGCCATGGTACCTCGTTGGATGCCGAAGGGTGGGAACCGCACCCTATCGTAGGGGCGCAGGCCACAAGGTCAAGTCGCAGCAGGCTCCTCTTGTCGCTGAACCTGCAGGGAGTCGGCGAGCAGCAGCAACACGAGGGCGTCCACCAGCGCGTCCGGCAGACCCAGCGCAGAGCCCTCTGCCCGCAGGCGCGCCATCAGCGCCGCCTCACGGGCGGGGTCGTGGAAGGCAAGCCCCGCTGCCAGCTTCACCGCCGCCATCCGACGGGAGACAGCCCGCCGCGCCGCTACAAGCCGCAGCAGCTCGGAGTCGATCGCGTCGAACGAGGCACGAAGCTCCGCGAGCCCCTCCGTCTGCTCGCTCATCTCAGCCGCCCTGCTGCTTGCGGATGAAGGCCGTCACACCCTCGTTGGTCTTGCGCAGGTTGGGCTCGATCGTCCGGATGACCAGCTTCTCTACGGCGTCGCTCGCGCTCTTGGCCAGCAGCCGCGGCACCCCGATCTTGTCGGCGTGAACGACGATTTCGCCGTTGATGGTCACCTCCGTATGTGACCCCTTCGCTCGCCAGGTGTTGTGACCGTGGCAGATGATGGCCTCCGGCAGAAAGCCGAGCACCGTCCGCCAGTCGCAGCTCTGGTCTTCGAGGAACCAGGTCGCGTGGTCGGTCCAGCGGAACATCTCCGGCTTCACGAAGGCCTTCACCGCCGTCGGAATCTCGCCCGCGCGTGCGTTCCAGAGGTTGACGAAATGCACCTTGCCCGGCTCATCCCGCCGCTCCTTCACGATGATGGAGTCGACATTCGAGAGGTAGGGAGCCAGCTCCGAGAGCCGCTCGCGCTGCACCTCGTAGACCTGCTCAACCGGGTAGGGGATGGTGTCTTGGATGACGAACTTCATGCCGGCCTCGTGGGTTTCTATTGGGCGGCGACGCCATAGCAGCCATGGGCATCGCCTGACAGCATCTGCCGTTGCTAGGGCGCAGGTACGATGCGCAGCTGCTGGGGGCCGGCAGTCTCCGAACGGAGCAGCAGGAGGCCGCGCCCCTCGTCGTACCTGCCGCAAACAGTTTCCAGTTCGGCCGTTACGGAGATGCCGCCCGGGTAGAGCCGGCTCGGAATCGCCACCTCCGTGATGCCACCGGCGGTCGCATTCCAAGCGAACGACGCGGCCCGCGCACTCTTGCTGAAGGTGAAGGTCTCGCCGTTGCCCGCAATCGCCGCGGGATAGACCCTCACTAGCTCTTCGGCGGCCGGCCGCTCGGTGCCATCCGGCGCGACCAGCGAGAAGCCCTCAAGGTTCCAGTCGAAGCTGTCGGTCGAATACTCCCAGGCGGTGGAGTGCATCGAGAAGGCGTCGAGCGCGTCGTAGGTTTTGCGCAGGTAGAGCGGCGTGTTGGGATTGGCATACTTGGCGCCGAACTCACCGAGGAAGACCGGCACCTGCCAGCGCTCCCCCTGCCCCTCCAGAAAGGTGACGGGCCGCATCGCAGAGAAGCTCTCCGTGATGGGGATGCCAAGGAAAACGCGGGGGTCGTAGTAGTGCGGCGCCCAGACCATGTTTCCTCCATCGGGCCGCTCGACGAAGAAGGTCTGGTCGGTCGCATCGGTGCCGCTGGTGTCGAAGAAGACAGGTGCACCGGGCGCCACCTCGCGGATGGCGGCCGCGATCTCGGTGTAGAAGGGCGTCAGCACATCGCGTCCCCAGCGCTCCTCGTTGTCGCTGCCGGGGTGGGGCTCATTGAAGATCTCGAAGCCAACCACATTTCCCACAGGCCAGAGCTGTCTTGCGACCTCGGTCCACATCTCGCGGAAGGCGTCGCGGGTGCCATCGCCATTCTGCCAGAACCGGTCGAAGGCGGGGAAGACCAGCCCCGTCTCGTCACTGATGTAACCCATGAACCAGCCCTCACAGGCCTCATTCTCCGGCCTCGGCGGCACCGGTGATGCCAGTGCCCAGTCCGGCGCGCCATCGCCGCAGTAGGCGCGGGCGAAGAGGTCCTGGTGCATGTCAACGACGACGCGGATGTTGCGCCGACCGAACGCCTCGATCAGCTCCCGGACCCGCGCCAGATAGGCTGAGTCGTAGCTGCCTCGTGCCGGCTCGACCGCCTCCCAGATGATGGGCAGCCGAACGGTGTTCATGCCCCAGGCCTCCACGCGGGCCACATAGGTTTCCGCCGCCTGCGCGAAGGCTGGCGCTGCCTCTTGGCCCGGATGGCCCGACTCTGCGAACGGGAAGGGGAAGAAGGGCGCGGTCTTGGAGCGGCCGCCGGTGTTGACGCCGCGGAGGAGCACCTGTCTGCCGAGCGCGTCGCGGAAGAGCCGACCGTCGATGGTCAGTTTCGGTGTCTCGAGGCGAGGCGCCGTCAGCTCGCACGGCTGCAGCGGCAAGAAGGCAGCCGAGCCCTCCGCAGAGCCGTCGGCGATATCGGTGGCTCCGCTCCCGCTGGTGTCGAGGCTCTCTGCATCAGAGGTGTCGGCGGAGTCGGAACTGCAGGCGCTGAGCAGGGCGAGCAACAGCGGAAGCGTGGCGTGGGAGAGCGTTCGTGACATCAGAGAAACCTAGGGCGAGGTGAAGGCGAGTGGGATGAGCAGCCAGGCCGCTGCAACGACCAGAACCACACCCACCGTATCGAGGATCAGACCGGCGCGGGCCATCTGGCCAACCGTGAAGCGGCCGGCGCCGTATGCGATTGCGTTGGGCGGCGTGCCGACGGGCATCGCAAAACTACAGCTTGCAGCCAGCGTGGTCGTGATGACGAGCGCGACCGGGTCCATGTGCAGGCCTGCGGCCAGCCCTGCCATCACCGGCACCGCTGCTGCAGTCATCGCTGTGTTGCTCGCGAACTCGCCCACGCCAATCACGAGCGCTGCGACGACCGTTAGCACGAGCAGCGCGGGGGCACCGGCAAACGACCCTGCCACCGCACCGAGCAGGTCGCCGACCTTGTGTGCATCGAGCGCGGCCGCGAGGCTGAAGCCTCCGCCGAAGAGGAGCAGCACATCCCACGGCAGCGTACGGATGGTACCTCCATCAAGCAGCGGCCGGCGCCGTGCGAGGCCCGCACGGTCTTTGTCGGCCACCACGGGAATCGTCCAGAGCGCCATCGCCGCAGCCATCGCGATCCAGCCGTCGGAAATCGCTGCGAAGGGCTTGCTGCCGCCAACGCTGAGCTCCGCCACAAAGGGGCGGGAGACCCAGAGCGCCACCGCCGTCGCAAAGACCACGATGGTGAGCCGCTGACCCGCGTCGCCCGTCAATACCTCTCGCCGCACCTCGGCGATGGGCTTGGGCGCTACCTTGATGACCCCTCGCGTGATCACCCACCAGGCTATGGGCAGAAACAGCGCTGCCAGCGGGACGCCGAAGATCAGCCACTGCCCGAAGGTGATGCTGCTGTTGAGTTCGTCCCTCAGATAGGCGGCCGCGAAGACGTTGGGCGCGGTGCCGAGCATCGTGGCGAGTCCGCCGATGGTAGCGGCGTAGGCAACACCCATCGTGAGCGAGCTCGCGAAGGCCGCTGATTCGCGACCATCGATGTCGTCGCTCCGCTCGGCCGTATGCACCAGACCGAGCGCGACCGGAAGCATCATCGAGGCTGTCGCAGCGTTCGAGACCCACATGCTGATCAGCGCCGTGGCGGCCATCACCGCCAGCACAAGCCGGTCCATGCGACGCCCTGCGCGCGCCAGAATGAAGTTCGCAACGCGGTGGTGAAGCCCCGTCTGCCGCATCGCCTCCGCGATGACAAAGCCGCCAAGAAAGAGGAAGACCATCTCCTGCGCGTAGGGCGCCGCCGCAGCCTTCATGGAGGCAATCCCCAGCATCGGGAAGAGCACCAGCGGCAGCAGCGCGGTGATCGAGACATGCACCGGCTCGAGCAGCCACCAGCACCCCATCCAGACCGCTGCGGCCAGTGTGAGCCGCGCCTCATGCGATACCGAGAGTGCCGTCGCTTCGCTCCCGACGGTCTCCGGGAAGAGGAGGTAGAGGATGATCGCAGCGGCAGGTCCGGCCAGCAGCCGGAGCCAGAGAGAGAGGGTCGGGTTCATGGCCCGAGTCTGCACGACTGTTACGACGAGGGCAACCGAACCGAGCCGCGCCGCTGCTGCAGCCAGGTGACGAGCGCCTCACGACCGGTCTCCGTCAGCAGCGCGCCGAGGATGGCCGCTCCCGCAGCGCCCGCCGCCTCACAGCCATCGAGCCGATGCGCATCGATGCCGCCGAGCGCCATGCAGGGCACCCTGCTCCGGAGTGTCAGCTCCTGCAGCCCCTCGAGCCCGATCGGCGGCAGCGCGCTGAGCTTGGAGGTCGGAGCGAAGACCGGCGACACGAGCGCCACCGCGCCGGGGTAGGCCTCGGCCCGCGCTAACTCCGCGATGCTGTGAACCGACACGGAGCAGACCTGCGCTCCGGAGGGTGCGATGTCGCTGCCGCGCAGGTGGAGGCCGTCGCCGCAGGCCGGGCTCCAGAGTGCGAGGCTCCGGATGCAGGGTATCCCCCGCTCCCGCAGCAGCGCCGACCAGCGCTCCGCCTCCAGCATCGCGTCGTCGTCCGACTCGTGCGCCCGCAACCAGACCGAATCGAGCCCGGCCTCGAGCAGCGGCTCAAGCTCCTGGTGGCGGAGCGGGCCGCCAAGATTCACGACCGCTCGGACCTCGAAGGGCCGCACGACAGCGCTCAGAGGGCCGCGACCGCCGCGGCCACCTTGTCCACATGGCCGTCCACCTTCACGCCATCCCAGATCTGGCGAAGGGTCCCCTCGCCGTCGATGAGGAAGGTCGAACGGACAACGCCCGTCACCTTCTTGCCGTACATCACCTTCTCGCGGAAGACGCCGTAGCTGGTCGACAGCTTGTTGCCGCTGTCCACCAGCAGCGTGAAGTTGAGGCCATACTTGGCCTTAAACTTCGCATGGCTCGCAGCGCTGTCGGCCGATACTCCGAGCACCACTGCGCCCTTCAGCTCGGGCGATTGGGCCTCGAAGGCGCAGGCCTCACGGGTGCAGCCGGGGGTGTCGTCCTTGGGGTAGAAGTAGAGCACCACAACCTGGCCGCGGAGCGACGCGAGCGAGAGCTCGGCGCCGGTGTCGGTGAGCAGGGAGAAGTCGGGGGCGGGCTGCCCAACGGAGAGAAGAGGATTGGCCATGGAGAAGTTCAGGTTAGGAAGGTGGAAGCGCGGTGGGCACCGTGATAGGTTAGATGCTGATTTCTCCACGAGGTTGCAATGATTCCGAATCCTCTCCGACATGCCGCACTGGCCCTCCTTCTGTTCGCCGCCTGCAGCAGCGACAAGGCGACTCCTGACCCAGCTGACACCGGCTCCGCTGAAGATGGGGCCGGCTCCTCAGACACAGCCATTGCCGACACCGAGGGCTCCGCAGACACGTCCACTGCCGACACCGACGGTTCTGCAGATGTCTCCGAGCCCACCACCTGCCCCGATGGCCTCCCCCGCCGCGCCTGGCAGACCGCCGAGGCGGGCACCCTCCGCAACACCCTCGCCGGCGACCTCAGCCTGCGCGAGGTGCCGGGTCGACAGTTCCAGCTCAGCCAGCTCTTTGACGGCTGCTCCAGCTTCATCTTCCTGCCGGACAACCTGGTCCGCTCCTCGCTCGACAACACCGCGCTCTGGTATGCCGACATCGGTGCGCTGGTCGCCAACTCCCCGGAGAACGTGCACTACGTCTTCGTCTCGGTCGCCGGTTCCGACAACGGCGCGCGCGGCAACACCACCCGCATGACCTCTGCCGTCGAGACCGCGCTTGCCGCGCTTCCCACCGCGCAGAACAACGCCTGGTACGACCGCATCCATGTGCTCAGCACCCGTCGCGGAGCTACCGCCACCTGGCTCGACACCGTGATGGCCGCCGACGGCATCGGCTCCAATGGCTTTGCCATCGACCGCTTCCAGAAGCTCCGCGGCATGGGCTCCATCGCCGACGTGGAGCGCTACTCCGCTGCGCTCAACAGCGCCGGCGGCTGGCCCTACGAAGACAACATGGCCTACGCCGCCAACGAGGCCAAGCGCTTCAACTACGAGGCTGCGCTCCAAGCCCGTCTCGATGCCGAAGATGTCCTCGTCGTCCCCTTCTACAACGGTGAGGTGCTGGCGCAGTTCGACGACAAGGAGGTCGAACTCCCCTCCGCCGAGGTCATCGCTAGCTACGACACGCTCGAGGTCGATGTGACCTCGCTCTGCCCCGACCAGAACGGCCTCGAGTTCGGCAACTGCGGAGCCTGGGACTACCTCGCCTACCTCTGGATCTACGACGCGAACGACCAGCGCGTGGAGCTCGCCCGCTTCATCACCAGCTACCACCGCGAGGGTCGCGCCATCGTCGATGTGACCCCCGCCATCGCCCACCTCCTCGCCGGCGGCCTCCGGAAGTTCCGTTGGGAGTTTGCCCCCGAGTGGAACACCCAGCCCACCTCCACCTACCTCTCGCTCCGTTTCTCGCGCCGCGGCAAGGGCTACCGCCCCGCCCGCGTCACCTCGCTCTTCGCCGGCGGCGCCTTCGGTCCCAACTACAACGACGGCCGCGAGCCCGTGCAGGTCGCCATCGGCGCCGACACCGTCCGCACCGAACTCTACGCCATCATCAGCGGCCACGGCGCCGACTTTGGGCAGTGCGCCGAGTTCTGCGACCACCACCACCTCTTCGCCGTCAACGGCACCATCTTCGAGCAGGGCTACCCCATGGTCGGCGACCAGCTCGGCTGTGCAAAGCAGATCGACAAGGGCGTTGTGCCCAACCAGTGGGGCACCTGGTGGTATGGCCGCGGCGGCTGGTGCCCCGGCCAGCAGGTCGAGCCCTTCCGCAACGACGTCACTGCCATCGCTCCCGCGGGCTCCACCGCAACCGTCCGCTACGACGCCTACCTCGGCGCCGACATCCCCAGCGCTGGAGCCGGGAACATCAACCTCACCAGCTACATCGTCGAGTATGTAGCGATGGGTTCGGGCCAGTAGCAGCCAAGCCGCCGGCCCCGGCCACCGCTCACGGCAGGCAGATCGAGCCGAACCGGAAGGTGTTGCAGATGGTGCCAGGCACGCTGGCATCGCAGTCGGCATCGCTGTTGCAGCTCACCGTGCAGATGTTGTTGCCGCCGGCGGCACCCTGAAACGACCAGCAGAGCTCCGCCTCCGGCGTGCAGTCGCTGTCGGAGTCGCAGAGCCCGCCGAGCGGCGTCGCGCCGTCGCCGACGATGTTGGT
>CAIQPA010000273.1 GCA_903873545.1 uncultured delta proteobacterium | reverse complement strand
CTGCTCGCCGTCGCAGCCCTTCGACGCCGCAGGACCTCATGAGCCGCCTCCCCACAGCCGACGAACTCGATGCCGCCTGGACCGCCGTCCGCGGCCGCATGGAGCCCTCGCCCATCGTCGAACGCGAAGGCCTCTTCTGGAAGCTGGAGACCGAGCTCCCCACCGGCTCCTTCAAGGTCCGCGGCGCCACCGTCGCCGCTGCTGCGCTCGCCTCCGACCGCGGCCTTGTCGCCGCCTCTGCCGGCAACCACGGGCTCGGCCTCTGCTGGGCAACCGCGCCGGATCGTACCCCCCTCACCATCGTCGTCCCGCGCGAATGTCCCGAGCTCAAACGGAACAAACTCGCCGCCTTCGACCACGCCACCATCCGCGTCTGTGAGCAGCCCGGCTACGACGCCGCGGAGGCGCTCGCGCGGCAGATCGCGGAAGAGGAACAACGCCCCTTCGTCAGCCCCTTCGACCACCCGCTCGTGATGGCGGGCAACGGCGGCACCCTCCTCCATGAACTCGTGGAGCAGCTGCCCGAGGCCGGCACTATCATCGTCCCGGTCGGCGGCGGTGGGCTGCTCGCCGGCCTTGTTGCCGCCCGCGCGCGGCTGCCCGAATCCAGGCGGCCCGACCTCGTTGCGGTGCAGTCCGAGGCCTCGCCCGCCTTCTTTGCAAGCCTCCGAGACCGCCACGCCTACACCGCCTGGCCGCCCGCGGAGAGCGTCGCAGAGGGGCTCGAAGGCGGCACCGGCGCCGTCGCTGTGGCGGCCGCGCTCGACGCCGGACTCCGCTGCCTGCTCGTCTCCGAGGCGCAGATCATCGCCGCCCGCACCCGGCTCTGGGAGCTCCACGGCTGGAAGGCCGAGGGCAGCGCGGCGGTCGTTGAGGCCGCCCGAGCTGCCGGACTCCTCGAAGGGCTGCGTGGCCCCGTCGTCGGGCTTCTCACAGGCCGAAACACCGCGTGATCTTCCGCACCGCTCTTGCGCGTTGCAGCCGCGACCTCGCTTGGGTAATCGCGGCCCACCCCATGCCATTGGACGCCCCATGCGTGACCTGCTGACCGGACTGCTCGAACCCACCCCTGTCCTCGATCACGGCTTCGTCCGGCTCGTCGATGCCATGCCCCGCCTCGCCGAAGAGGGCGAGACCGCAGACCACGCCATCGTCCGCGCCGCCCGCGTCTCCTACCAGACCGGCACCAAGGCCTCACGCACCGACCGCGGCCTCATCCGCTACCTCATGCGCAACTTCCACACCTCGCCCTTCGAGATGGTGGAGTTCAAGTTCCACACCAAGATGCCCATCTTCGTGGCGCGGCAGTGGGTGCGCCACCGCACCGCCTCCATCAACGAGGTCTCCGCCCGCTACTCGGTGCTGCCGGAAGAGTTCTACATCCCCGAGCCCGAGGCTGTGGGCGCCCAGGCCACCTCCAACCGTCAGGGCCGGAGCGAAGGGCTGCTCGACCTGGCCACCATCGAAGAGACCCGCACCGTGCTCCGCGACCAGGCCAGCGGCGCCTTCGCGAGCTACCAGGGGCTGCTCGACAAGGAGGTGGCCCGCGAACTCTCTCGCGCCGTCCTGCCCGTCAACGCCTATACCGAGTGGTACTGGAAGGCCAACCTGCTCAATGTCTTCCGCTTCCTGCAGCTCCGGCTCGACCACCACGCGCAGTACGAGATCCGCGTCTATGCCGAGGCCATGGCGACCATCATCAAGCAGGTCGCGCCGTGGAGTTTCGAGGCCTTTGAGGACTACTGGATGAACGGCGCACGCCTCTCGAGCCACGAGTGGACTGCCATCCTCGCAGAGCTCTCGACAGAGCAGCGCGACAGTGTGCTGACCCGCCTCGAAGACACGCTCTCCGCCGGCGAACTCCGCGAGCTGCAGCAGAAGCTCGGCCGGTAGGCCGCAGCCTACTCGTCGCCAGGGACCGGCGTCAGATCGTTGGGGTCGGTGTCCATCAGCGTCCGCATGTGACGGGGAGAGGTGGGTTCATCCCAACCGTCCCGTTCGTTCGCCGGCTCGCTCACGCTCTCGGTGGCAATGGCGTCGGCCTGCGCGGCGAGCGCCACCTCCACAATCACCACCGTGATGTTGTCGCGGCCACCGGCCTGCAGCGCCCGCTCCACCAACCGATCACTCATGTCCTCGAGCGACAGATGTGCGTCGCCGAGATAGAACTCCAGTTGGGTGTCGGAGACGAGGTCGGAGAGGCCGTCGCTGCAGAGCAGGAACCGGTCGCCCGGCTCTACCGCAAGCTCCTGCGCCTCCACCTCAACGTCGCCCTCGAGGCCGAGCGCGCGCATGATGACATTCGACATCGTCGCGGCCGCCAGCCGCGCCTCTGCATCGCGGCCAAGGCCGAAGAGGAAGTTCGAGAGGCTGTGGTCCGGCGTGACCTGCGCAATCCGGCCGCCACGAAGCAGGTAGGCTCGGCTATCGCCAGCATGGCAGATCGAGACGGTCTCGCCGGTGAACTGGAGGCCCACAACCGTGGTCCCCATCCCCTGGCGCGAACCCACCTCAAGCGACGCCTGGTAGATGGCCCGGTTGGCCATCAG
>CAIQPA010000272.1 GCA_903873545.1 uncultured delta proteobacterium | reverse complement strand
GTCCGGCGCTGGGTGCTGGAGGCGGAGTCGGACAATGTGCGGGAGTGGCTGACGGGCTTCTGCAGCGCCGCGCCCTGCCCTGCCTGTGCCGGTTCGCGCCTCCGCGGCGAGTCGCGCGGGGTGCTGGTGCAGGGCACCGCGATTTCCGACCTGACGGGCTGGGACCTCGAGCGGGCCCACGCCTTCCTCAAGAGCGTAAAGCTGGTTGGACCCGATGCGACGGTGGGCGCGGAGCTGCTCAAGGAGCTGACGGCGCGGGTGGGGTTTCTGGTCGAGGTGGGGCTGCCCTACCTGTCGCTGCATCGGGCCGGGCCGACGCTCTCGGGCGGCGAGGCGCAGCGCATCCGGCTGGCGACGCAGCTCGGCAGCGAGCTGGCGGGCGTGCTCTATGTGCTCGACGAGCCGAGCATCGGCCTGCACCAGCGCGACAACCGGCGGCTGCTCGACATGCTCCATGCGCTCAAGCGGCGGAACAACACGGTGCTGGTTGTGGAGCATGACCGAGATACCATCGAGCAGGCCGACTACGTCGTGGACTTCGGGCCGGGCGCAGGCGTGGAGGGGGGCGAGGTGACCTTTGCCGGCAGCGCTGCGGAGCTCGCCGCGGCCGTGGGGAACGTGACGGGCGACTACCTGTCGGGGCGGCGCGAGATTGAGGTTCCGGCCGTGCGGCGGGAGGCGACGCGGGGCGAGATTGTGGTGGAGCGGGCGCGGGCCAACAACCTGCGCGATGTGACGGTGGGCTTCCCCGTGGGGCTCTTCACCTGCGTGACGGGCGTGTCGGGCACGGGCAAGTCGACGCTGGTGAACGAGATTCTGCTGCCGGGCTTGGCCAACCTGCTCAGCGGTTCGACCCATGCCGTGGGGCTGCATGCCTCCATCAAGGGGGTGGAGCGGATCAACAAGATCATCGAGATTGACCAGCAGCCGATTGGCCGCACGCCGCGGTCGAACCCTGCCACCTACACCAAGCTCTTCGACGAGATCCGGCTGCTCTTTGCAGGGCTGCCGGAGTCGCGGATTTACGGCTACGAGCCGGGCCGGTTCTCCTTCAACGTCGCGGGCGGCCGCTGCGAGAGCTGCCACGGCGCGGGGCTGCGGAAGATTGAACTCTCGTTCCTCTCCGACACCTATGTGACCTGCGAGAGCTGTCAGGGCCGCCGGTTCAACGACGCGACGCTGCGGGTGAAGTACCGTGACCGGAACATCTCCGAGGTGCTCGCGATGCCGATCTCGGAGGCCGCGGTGCTCTTTTCGCCCTATCCCAAGGTGCGGCGCTTCCTGGAGACCCTCGTTGATGTGGGGCTCGGCTACATGTCGCTGGGGCAGCCTTCAACGACGCTTTCGGGCGGCGAGGCGCAGCGTATCAAGCTGGCGCGGGAGCTGGCGCGACCGGCGACGGGCGATACCCTCTATCTGCTCGACGAGCCGTCGACCGGGCTGCACTTTGACGACATCCGCAAGCTGCTCGTCGTGGTGCAGCGGCTGGTTGACCTGGGCAACACGGTGGTGATGATTGAGCACAACCTCGACATCGTGAAGACGGCCGACTGGGTCATCGACATGGGGCCCGAGGGTGGCACAGGCGGCGGCCAGGTCGTTGCTGTTGGGACGCCCGAGAAGGTGGCGAAGGTGAAGGCGAGCCACACCGGCAGGTTCCTCAAGGAGCTGCTCCGCTGAGGCGCCGGAAGGCTTGCCCGCCGCGCGCAGTTGGTGCAAGAGCGCCGGTACGGCAGAGGCGTGACGATGGGCTGAAGGGAGCGACATGAGCAGGTCGCCAAGACCCTCGCCACAGCTGCCGCGCACAAACTCTTTGACCTCCAGCGGAGACCCCATGTCGGCCCATATTTTGCCCTTTCAAGGCCACACGCCGCAGCTTGATGCGACGAACTTCATCGCCCCCACCGCGGTCGTCATCGGCCAGGTGAAGCTCGGCGCCGGCACCTCGGTCTGGTACCAGACTGTGTTGCGCGGCGATGTGCACACCATCGAGATCGGTGCCCGCACCAACCTGCAGGATGGGACGGTGGTGCATGTGAGTTCGGGGAATCACTTCGCGCAGGTAGGCGACGACTGCACCATCGGCCACCGCGCCATCATCCACGGCTGCATCATCGGCAACCGGGTGCTGGTGGGCATGGGTGCGATTGTGCTGGATGGTGCGGTCATCGGCGACGACTGCATCATCGGCGCGGGTTCGGTGGTGACGCCTGGCACGCAGATTCCCGCAGGCTCGATGGTGATGGGTGCGCCTGCACGCGTGGTGCGGCAGCTCCGCGAGGGGGAGATAGCCTTCTTGCCGCTCTCGGCCTTGCACTACGTAGAGACGGCGGCGGAGCACATGGCGATGCTCGCGGAGCAGCCGTGAGAGGGCTGGCCGCGGCGTTCGCCCTGCTGATGGCGGGTTGCGGCGCGGCGCAGCGGGTGAGCCCGGAGGGTGCAGAGGCGCCGTCGCCGGCATTGCAGCGCTGCTTCGAGGTGGCGGAGCTTCCGCGCATCGCGCAGGCCTGGGGCGAGGCCGATGCTACGGTAGCGGCCTTCCTGTCGTTCGAGGAGGAGTTCGGGGCCTGCGAGCCGCTGCTGGTGCCGGCCGACAAGCCTGAGGCAGAGGCTGCGGTGCTGCGCGCCGGGCTCGGGCTGCAGCGGCTGCAGATGTACCGGCTTGCGGCGCAGGCCTACTTTTCGGAGCAGGAGATGGAGCAGACCTGCGGCACGCTCGAGCGGGGCCTGCTGATTGGAGACCAGCTGCGGCCGCTCTTCGAGGCTGCGAAGAAGGTGGACGACGCCACCCTGCCCGAGTCGATGCAGGGGCTGGGCGAGAAGGTTGCGCAGGAGGCAAACCGGACCGCCGGCTTCTTTGTCTTCGCGCAGGGGACGCACTGCGCCTCCAGCGGGAGCGGAGAATGAGGAGGCTCCTCGGCGCATTCTGTTTGCTCGCAGCGGGTTGCGGAGGTGCGGCGCGCGAGGCACTCCCGCCACCGCCCGGCTCGCCGGAACAGGTGGTGGCCTGCGAGACGATGCTCAAGGAGTTCGGGGCTTTCGACCCCAAGCAGCGCACGGAAGCGGAGATCACCGCCATGATGCAGCGCGCTGACAGCGAGCGTGCAGGCTGCGCGGCGGCGATGGCCCGTCAGGCAACCACGCCCGTGGAGGCCCTCTTCGCACGCCACCGTGCCGGCCAGTTTGAGCTCCACGCGCTCTCGCTGGAGCGTCACCTGGCAGAGACCTTTGATGGCGGCGCCAACCGGTGCAGCATTGTGAAGGATACCTTCGCCATCTTCTTTCGGCAGCTCGCCGAGGTGGAGACGGGGCTGCAGCAGGAGTCGCTGACGGCGCGGGAGCAGGCGCAGCTGACCGAGCTCCGCGAGCTGGACCTCAAGTCCATCGACCTGCTGTTCGCCCACGCGCAGGATCAGTGCAAGGACCTCACACGCTAGCCGCGCCCGCGGCTCTGCTTCTGGAGGGCGTAGAGGGTCTGGAGCGCTTCGAGCGGCGACAGGGTGTCGAGCGCGAGGCCCTGCAGTTCGAGCAGCGCCGGATGGACGGTCGGCGTTGGCTCGGGCGGCATGGCGTCGAAGAGCGAGACCTGTCCGGAGTGGGCCTGGGCCCGCTTTCCGCGCCGGAGGATAGGGCCCGAGGCGGTCCCGTCGCCGTCGGCCTCAAAGCCCTGCAAGAGGTGGCGGGCGCGGGCAACGACGGGCTCGGGTAGGCCGGCCATGCGGGCGACGGCGATGCCGAAGGAGCGGTTGGCTGCGCCGTCAACGACGCGGCGGAGGAAGACCACCTCGTTGCCCGTGTCGCGCACGGCGACGCTGCAGTTGCGGATGGCGGGGCGTGAGGTGACCAGCTCGGTGAGCTCGTGGTAGTGGGTGGCGAAGAGGGCCATCGCCCCGACGCTGTCGTGCAGGTACTCCGCCACGGCCCAGGCGATGGAGATGCCGTCGTAGGTGGCGGTGCCGCGGCCG
>CAIQPA010000271.1 GCA_903873545.1 uncultured delta proteobacterium | reverse complement strand
TCCCCGCGGAAAGCCGCTGCAGGCGCCCCCTCCCCGACTGCCGCCTCGAGCCGATGGAGCATCTCCGGCGTCAGCCCCCACTGGTCGCAAGCGACCACAAGCAGTGGCCCGGCTGATTCAGCCCCGAGTGCTGTGAGGAGCCCCGAGAAGGGGCCCTCGTGCGCCAGCGCATCCTCGATCGTCCGCAGGCCCAGGTCAGCGTAACTCCGGCCCGGCGCGGCAACCACCGTCACCTCGTCAGGGCTGTAGCCGCACTGTGCGACCACATGGAGGATGAGCGGCCGGCCAGCCACCTCCACCCGCGCCTTGTCCTGCCCCATGCGGGACGACTGACCGCCGGCCAGCAGAAAGAGCGGCACGCGACCGGCCATCGGAGACAGCCGCGACTAGGGAGCCTGAACCACCGCGCAGGTGCTCGGGTAGCTGGCAGGGATGCCATCGGTCGCAAGCGGGCTGGTGCCTGTGCCCCACGCGTTACGGAAGATGAAGTCGTAGCCGGAGAGCACGATGTCGTTCGTGATGGTGTGCCCCTCGGTATGGGTGCAGAGCAGGCCGAAGTGGCCGTCCGTGGCGAGGCCCTCCGAGAGATCCATCATCATCGGCATGAACTGCAGGATGCCGTTGAAAGAGTCGGTCGAGCCGCCATGCGACATGAAGACAGGCAGCGGGTAGTCGCTCGAAGCGTAGGGGAAGGTGAGCTGCGCATTCACGCCGCCGCTGAAGATGGCGGTGGAGGCGAGCAGGCCGGCCCGGTTCATGGTCAGGTAGGTGGTCCAGATGGCGCCGGCAGAGAAACCCGCCGAGTAGACCCGGCGGTTGTCGATGTCATACTGGCCGTCGGCGCAGCCGAGGATGTCGTCAAAGAGCGTCAGGTCCTGCTCTGCGGGCGCGCCGCCGAGCGAGCTGGGGAAGCTCCAGATAGGACCGAGCAGGCCGCCGCCCGGTGCCATCGAAGGAACGACGACGATCGCGCCATACTGCTGCGCAATCTGCGAAGCGCCCATGCCGCGCGCGAAGTTGTCGGCGCTGTCGCCCAGACCGTGCCAGAGGAAGAGAATCGGCGCGCCGGCCGGGTTGGCGGGCAGGAAGAGGCGGAAGTCGCGGGCATCGCCGCTCGAATTGATGTCGTTGGTGCCCGAGGCAAAGGTGGGGCAGGCGCCGCCGGAGTAGGCGGGGACTGGGTCGGGGTCGCCATAATCGAAGGTGCCGCCGCCGGTATCGGTCGTGCCGGTGTCGGTCGTGCCGGTGTCGGCGACGGCCGTGTCCGTAGTGCCCGTGTCTGCCTCGGCATCGCCACCCGCGCCCGTGTCGATGGTGATCTGGGCGTCGTCCGAACTGTCGGACGAGGTGCCCGTGTCTTCGGTGCCGCCGCCCGAACTGCCGCCGCGATCGGTCGAACGAGAGACCTCATCCGAACCGCAACCCGCGAGCAACATCAGGAGGGCCACTGTCGTCAGGGGGCCGCGAACCATCAGCTTCCGATTCACCATCTCGTGCTCCTTCGTTGGGATCTCTCGAGACGCAGCACGCCATCAGCGCGCAGCGTCACAAGGCTGTAAACTAGGTGACGCGGAGCCACCCTGTCTAGCACTCATCCGCGGATGCGATCACCCCATCACCAGCACCGCGCTCGGCGCCTCGCGGAAGGCCAGATCGACCACCCGCCCGTAGTAGGCCCGCCCCTCCACCGCGCGCAGGTTGCTCCCGAAGACCAGCAGCTCCACACCCTGCTCCCGCACCGTGCGCAGCACCGCCTCCTCGACAGAGGCCGCCACCACCACCAGCGCCTCTGCAGGCGCCCCAACTCCGAGCGCACGCTCCACATGGCCATCCACCAACCGATCGCCAAGGTCGCGCAGCGAGGCAAGCCGCGCACCATCGGCAAGCACCTGCTCCGACGCCGTCGCCTCCACCACATGCAGGATCACCAATCGTGCGGAGAGCCGCACCGAAACAGCCGCCGCAAAGTCAACGGCCCGACGACAGGCAGCTGTACCCACGGTCGGAACAAGCAGCGTCATCGGCCGCCACGATGTCCCCTCCTCCGGCGCCGTACGCGACGCACGAAAAACCATCACCGCGCAGGGCGACTGCTGCACCACCTCGCCCACCAGCGGGTTTGCCAAGCCATCCGCCTGCTCGACCGGCGCGCCGACCACCAGCAGGTCATACCCTGCCGACGCCTCACGGAGGATGGCGGCCGCCCCGTCGCTGCTGACCACCGAACGCCAGGCCAGACCGATCAGGCTGCTGCCCATAAAGCGACGGTCGAGCGTGGTACGAAGCGCCGCAAAGGTGCCAGACGCGGGCGCCGTTGGCCCAAGAACCTCGAGCCCTACCACCTCCATCTTCCGCCGTGCCACCAGGCTCAGCAGCGCAAGCACACCCTGCACATTGGGACCACCGCGCGTGGGGATCAGAACGCGGCGCAACGACGAACCGAACCCCTCGTCGTCAGAAGACTCCCAGGCCATGCGGCGCCGCTCGCTCTCGCTCACGGGAACCGCGG
>CAIQPA010000270.1 GCA_903873545.1 uncultured delta proteobacterium | reverse complement strand
TGGCGTCGAAGTTCTCGAGGCCAAGCCCGATGGGGTCGGTGAGGTTGTGGCAACCGGCGCAGCTGGGCTCGGTTGCATGGGTCGAGAGCCGCTCACGCAGCGTCTTTGCGTTGGGATTTACCTCGGGGAGGGCGGTGCTCACGTTGACTGGCGGCGGGTTGATGCGCTTGCAGAGCAGCCGCTCCCGAATGAAGAGGCCCCGCTGGGTCGCCGATGAGGCGACGGCGTGCGAGTTGAGCCCCAGGAAGGAGAGCTGACCGAGGAAGCCGGCGCGCGGCGAATCCGGCGGATAGACATACTCGGCGAACCCTTCGCGGGCGGGAGCTGGGACGCGGTAGACCGAGGCCAGCTCGCGGTTGAGGAAGGTGCGGCGGCCAGTGAAGAGCTCGCGGTAGTCGCCCTCCTCCTCAAGCAGCAGCGCTTCGATGGTGGAGAGCGTCTCCTCCCGCGCGATGGGGCCGAGTTCGGGGCGCGCATGCTCGAAGATGGTCGGGTCTTTGTCGAGCTTGTCGAGCTCGTAGAGCCGGAAGTACTCGTTGAAGAAGTTGCGGACGCCGCCATGTACCCGTGGGTCTGCAAAGAGGCGCTCCGCCTGGGCGCGGAGGCCTTCGTCGGTCGAGAGCAGGCCCTGCTCCGCCGCGGCAAGGAGGGCGTCGTCCGGCGACGTGTTCCAGAAGAAGTAGGAGAGCCGGGTCGCGAGTTCAAAGTCGTTGAGCCGCGGGCTGGTTGCCCCGCTGCCCGCGTTCTCGCCGAGCTCGGCGCGGAAGAGGAAGTTGGGAGACTGAATGATTCCGGCGATGCCGTACTCAAGACCCGCGTAGAAGTCGCCGAGCGTGGTCGCCGCGACGCCGGAGAGCTCGACGAACTTGGCAGACTCTTCGGCCGTTACGGGGCGCCGCCAGAGCTGCTCGCCAAGCTTGGAGAGTGCGGTCGTTGCGCAGGCGTCGTCGCGGGTTGCAGCCGGTGCGCAGGCTACCAAGCGGGCGCGAACCGCCTCATTCGCCATCGCCTTCTTCGCAAGGTCGAAGGAGACCTTCTCGATGGCTTCTACGCCGCGCGGTGAGAAGGTGGCCTGCGTGGCGCCCACGCTCAGAAAGCGGCCGAGCTGAACGTCCGGCTCTGGGCTGACCGGCACAGGAATCTCAGGGCCGAAGACGGCTGCCAACGACGACTGAAACTGGGTCTCGGTGAGGCGACGCAGTAGGCCATCGGCTGGGATGAGGGTAGGATCGGGGACAACCTGCTTGCTCTCTTCGCTGCACCCCGCAAGGGCGATCAGGGGGAGAGAAGCGGCCAAGAGGCGCACAAAAGAGAGACGGTTTCGCATGAGAGACCTCGCAGAGTAACCGCCTTATGGTAAGTAGTTGAGGTGACTCGTCAAGGGTTTCGCTGTGACGCGCGTTGACGCGCTGCGCCGTCGAGGGCGCGAAGCCGATGCACAAAGTGCACCGACACGGGCGAAACGAAATGGTGAAGCGGGGTGTCGTAGCGTACGATGCTGCCCCGAACCTTTGCTCGCACCTTTCGCCAGAGGCCCCATGTCCGCCAAGACGCTCGCCGCTCCGTTTCTGCTCCTCCTTCTTGCCGCCTGCGGCACCTCCTCTTCGCCCCGCGGAGAAGCTGTTGGCGGTGGCACTTCTGATACGGGTGCCGATGGCTCGGGCAGCACAGGCACGGGAGACGCCTTCGACGGCTCGGCAGATGGCGGCGCCAATCCTGATGGTGGTGGCGATACGACTGCCGATGGTACGGACGGCGGCGTCATCTCGATTGTCGAAGCCTGCGACAACGGCTTCGACGATGACGGCGACGGCGCGGTCGATTGCGATGATACCGACTGTTTCGAGAGCCCGCTCTGCACGGACGGCCCTGTCACCGAGGAGGGAGCGCTCTGCTTCGACACGGTCGACAACGACCAAGATGGTCTCACCGACTGCGAAGACGAGGCCTGCGCCGCGCTCTTGAACTGCCAGCCCGTGCTGCCGGAGATTGGCGGTCGCAGCTGCACCGACACCACCGACAACGATGGTGACGGCCTCATTGACTGCGATGATCCCGACTGTGCAGGCTACGGTGGCTGCCCCGGTACGCCGACGGTTGAGGCTGGACGCACCTTCTGTAGCGACGGCCTGGACAACGACCTCGACGGTGCCGTCGACTGCGACGATACCGACTGCCTTGGTGGCCCGGCCTGTCCGACGATCGTGCCCGAGGTGGGGCCCCTCTGCTTCGACGGTCAGGACAACGACTTCGATGGCGCGGCGGATTGCGATGACAGCGACTGCCTCTCCGACCCTGCCTGCGCAGATGGCGCTCCGGAGACGGGCCGCGCCTGCTTCGATGGCTTCGACAACGACGGCGACGGTGCTGTGGATTGCGACGATTCCGATTGCGCCATGGAGCCGGGCTGCGCGCCGGTGACCAGCGAGACGGGTCGCGACTGCTTTGATGGCAACGACAACGACGGCGATGGCGCCGCCGACTGCGCTGACAGCGACTGCGCCGGCTCGCCCAACTGCTTCGTGCCGACCGCCGAGGTTGGAACGCAGTGCCGCGACACGCTGGACAACGACGCCGACGGCGCCGCCGACTGCGCCGACACCGACTGCGCCCTGGCTGCCAACTGCGCCACCACCCCGGTGGCGGAGGTCGATGCGCTCTGCTTCGACGCCTTCGACAACGACGGTGACGGCGCGACCGATTGCGCCGACACCGACTGCGCTGGGTTGCTGGGATGCCTCCCCGTGCTGCCTGAGACGGGTCGTGCCTGCGCCGACGGTACCGACAACGATGGCAACGGCCTCACAGACTGCGACGATCCCTCCTGCGCAGGGACCGGTGGCTGCGACGGCACACCCATCTACGAGACGGGTCGCGCCTGCGGTGATGGCACCGACAATGATGGCGACGGCGCCATCGACTGCGCCGACAGCGACTGCTTCAGCTCCTTCGCCTGCGGCGCCGTCATTCCCGAGCAGGGCCGCACCTGCGCCGACGGCATCGACAATGACTTCGACGGAGCCGTTGACTGCGACGACAGCGGCTGCGCGACCGACCCCAACTGCACCGTCCCCGGCGCCGTAGAGCTCAACTGCATCAACGGTGCCGATGACGACGCCGACGGCACCATCGACTGTGCCGACAGCGACTGCGTCGGCACGATGGCCTGCCCCTGAGCGAGCCGCCCGTCGCGCTCATTGTCCCGAGGATGCGGTGCAATTCTTGTGACATGGTGCGGCATTGGACCTGCTTGACGGGCGGCGCCGCGCTGCCCTAGAGACCCGCCGCCGCGTGCATCTTCCGCGGTGGTGTTGTGCTGCGGGAGTGCCGTGAAATTTCAACATGTATCGATCCTGTCGGTTGCCCACGCCGATGCCCCGAATCGGGTCTCTTCTACTTGGATTGAGCAGCAGATTGCTCCGACGATGGAGCGGCTCGCGGTACAGCCTGGTCTGCTCGAGAGCCTCACCGGTATCGCATCGCGCGGCTGGCTCAACGAGGGCCAGATGCCCAGCGACGCTGCCACCGCGGCGGCTGAGATTGCGCTGGAGCGGGCCGGCATCGACCGCGCTCGCGTCGGCATCCTCATCAACACCTCGGTCTGCCGCGACTACCTTGAGCCCTCGACGGCCTGCATCGTTCACGGCAACCTCGGCATGCCTTCGACCTGCATGAACATCGACGTGGGCAACGCCTGCCTCGGCTTCCTGAACGGCATGGACCTTGTCGCCTCGATGATTGAGAATGGCAGCATCGACTACGGCCTCATCGTAGACGGTGAAGACAGCAGGCCGCCTATCTCCGCGACCATCGGTCGTCTGCTCGATCCGAACATCGACCAGAAGGAGTTCCGCGCCAACTTCGCCACGCTCACGCTCGGCTCGGGCGGCGCTGCCATGCTGCTCTGCCGCTCCGAACTCCACCCCGATGCGGCCCGCTTCGTCGGCGGTGTGACGCTCGCTGCGACCGAGCACAACCGGCTCTGCATCGGCTATCCCGACCGCATGTTCACCGACACCAAGAAGCTCCTCTTCGCCGGCCTCGAGCTGGCGCAGCAGACCTTCGAACTGGCCAAGCGCGAGCTCGGCTGGGGCGAGGCGGAGCTCGATGAGTACTGCCTTCACCAAGTGAGCAAGGTCCACACCGACTCGCTCTGCAGCCTGCTCGGCCTGCCGATGGAGAAGGTGCTCGCCATCTTCCCCGAGTATGGAAACGTCGGGCCCGCCTCCATCATCATCGCACTGTCAAAGTCCATCGAAGCTGGTCGGATCAAGAAGGGCGACCGCGTTGGCCTGCTCGGCATCGGGAGCGGTCTCAACTGCTCCATGGCGGAGCTTGTCTGGTGAGCCTCACGCTCGCCGACATCGGCGTCGCGGACGCACTCCTTCCCTACCGGTCGCAGCGTTGGGACAACGCCGGCCAGGAGCAGCACTACCTCGACGAGGGCAGCGGCGAACCCGTCGTTATGGTCCACGGCAACCCGAGCTGGTGCTTCCTCTGGCGTAACGCCGTCGCGGCGCTCCGCTCCGACTACCGCTGCATCGTCCCCGACCACATCGGCTGCGGCCTCTCGTCGCGCCCGACGGACGCGGAGTACGAATTCACCTTTGAGCGGCGTGTCGCAGACTTTGGCCGCCTCATGGACCACCTCGCCTTCGACCGGCCTGTGACCATCATGGCGCACGACTGGGGCGGCATGATCAGCATGGCCTGGGCCGTGCAGAACCCGGGCAGGGTGGGGCGCATCTGCCTCTTCAACACGGGTGCCTTCCCCAATCCCCATATCAAGCGGCTGCCCTGGCAGCTCTGGCTTGTGCGGAATACTCCGGTGGGCGCGGCGCTCGTCTCGGGCCTCAACGCCTTTGCGGTGGGTGCGGCCTACACTGCGGTCACGCGGAAGGCGCTGACGCCGGAGCTCCGGGCCGCCTTCATTGCCCCCTATGCCAAGCGTGAGAACCGGCTGGCGACGCTCCGCTTTGTGCAAGACATCCCGC
>CAIQPA010000269.1 GCA_903873545.1 uncultured delta proteobacterium | reverse complement strand
CGGCGTCGGCCGCGGCGCGACGATCGAAGAGGCCTACGACCGCGCCCTCGCCGCAGACCCCGTCTCGGCCTTCGGTGGCATCGTCGCTTCCAACCGGGAGGTCTCGCCCGCGCTCGCAAAGCGCCTCGCCGAGCTCTTCCTCGAGGTCGTCATCGCGCCCGGTTTTTCCGCCGAGGCGCTCGAGACGCTTGGAGCCAAGAAGGCGCTTCGACTGCTGGTCGTCGACACCACGCCGCAGAGCCAGCTCCGCCTCCGCACCACCGCCTTCGGAACGCTCGCCCAGACGCTCGACCCCCGTGTCGACGCCGACTTCGAGCAGTGGGAGGTTGTCTCCACGCGTCAGCCCACGGAGGACGAGGTCACGGCCCTCCGCTTCCTCTGGCGGGTCTGCAAGCATGTGAAATCCAACGCCATCGTCGTCGGTGGACCGACCTCGACCGCCGGTGTCGGAGCAGGCCAGATGTCCCGCGTGGAGTCGGTTCGGATCGCCATCTCCAAGGCCGCCGGGCAGCAGCCGCTCGCGCTTGCCAGCGACGCATTCTTCCCCTTCCGCGATGGCGTCGATGTCGCCGCAGCGGGCGGTGTGACGGCCATCATCCAGCCCGGTGGCAGCAAGCGAGACCAGGAGGTCATCGATGCTGCAAACGAGCATGGCATTGCGATGGTCCTCGTCGGCCGTCGCCACTTCAGACACTAACGGGAGCCTGCAATGAAGGTCATGGTCATCGGCGGCGGAGGACGCGAACACGCGCTCGCCTGGAAGCTCGCTCAGAGCAGCAGCATCGAACGGGTGCTCGTTGCCCCGGGGAACGCCGGCACAGCCGGAGAGTCCAAGTGCGAGAACCTCGCCATTCGTGACAACGATGTCGCTGCCTTGGTCGCTGCGGCCACGCAGCATCAGGTAGGGCTCATCGTGATCGGGCCCGAGTCGGCGCTCGTTGCAGGCGTCGCCGACGCGATGCGCGAACAGGGCATCCCCACGGTCGGACCTGGCGCGGCAGGCGCCATGCTCGAAGCCTCCAAGGCCTTCTCCAAGCAGCTCATGCGCGACGCCGCTGTTCCCACCGCAGCTTTCGCCCGGGTCACCTCCGAAGAAGAGGCGCTCCGCTTCATCGCCAGCCGTCCCGAAGGCGGCCTCGTGGTGAAGGCCGACGGCCTCGCTGCCGGCAAAGGGGTCGTTGTCTGCGATACCCTCGACGAGGCCCGCACCGAAGCCCTCGCCATGCTCCGCGACCGCCCCTTTGGCGATGCCTGCAACACCCTGGTGCTCGAGGAGCGCCTCACCGGCCCCGAGCTGAGCTACATCGTCCTCACCGACGGTACCCACTTCCTTCCCATGCCCACCGCGCAGGACCACAAGCGGCTCCTCGACGGAGACCTCGGGCCAAACACGGGCGGCATGGGCGCCTACTCCCCCGTCCCCTTTGTGACGGACGAACTCGCAGCAAACATCCACGCCTCGGTCATCGAGCCGACCCTCGCGGCGCTCCGCGCGCGCGGCATCCCCTTTCGCGGCTTCCTCTACGCCGGCCTCATGCTCACCCCCGACGGCCCCCGCGTGCTGGAGTTCAACACCCGGCTCGGCGACCCCGAAGCGCAGGCGCTCTTGCTCGCCTTCCGCGGCGACATCCTCCCCATGCTCCTGGCCTGCGCGGCCGGCGATCTCTCAGCCACCACGCCGCCCCCCTCCACCCCTGCGGCGGTCATTGTGCTTGCTGCGGA
The DNA here is from genome assembly GCA_903873545.1 of uncultured delta proteobacterium. Taxonomy (GTDB): domain Bacteria; phylum Myxococcota_A; class Bradymonadia; order REDH01; family REDH01; genus CAIWGR01. Next base: position 5,661 of record CAIQPA010000269.1, on the reverse strand, counting down.
GGGCTACCCGCTCGACCCGGTCAAGGATGCACTCATCGTGGGCGTCGAAGAGGCCGAGGTGGTCTCCACAGCAAAGGTCTTTCATGCAGGTACCCGGCTCGACCGCGGCCTCCGTGTGAACGGCGGTCGGGTGCTCGGCGTCGCCGCGCACGGCAACACACCCGATGAGGCCGTCTCCGCCGCCTACCTCGCCGCGGCCTGCATCCACTGGCCGGGCATGCAGTACCGCACCGACATCGGCAAGGCGCTGCACGAGTCCTGAACGAGCGCCGTTACTTCTTGCCGCGCAGCCAACCGAAGAGGCCGGGCTTTTCTTCGGTCTCCGCGGGCGTCGGCTTGGGAATCGGCTTGCTCATCGGCAGGGGCTGCCGCGCAGCAGGCGCTACCGCTGCTGTGCCGGCTGGCGCACCGCTCCTGGGCGGCGGCGCGGGTGGAAGGCGACTCGGACCGACAGCTGCTGTGGGCACAACGGCAGCGGGCGAGGGCACAACGGCAGCGGGCGAGGGCACAACGGCAGCGCGCATCGGAGCACCGGGGGAGACGCTGACGACTTCCGTCGCTGCTGCCACCGGCGCAGGGGCAACCTGAGGAATCGCTCCGCTCGGTAGCGCCGGCCTGCTGCCGCTGACTGCCACGGGCGGCTCGGAGGTGAAGCTCACAGCCGTGAAGTCAAACTCGAGGTCGAGATCCGCCGCGGGCGCCAGCGGAGCTGCAATCGGCATCTCGTAGGCGGAAGAGCCGGAGAAGGTCACCTCGTCGAGCGCCACGCCGCCTCCAACCGCATCCTGCGGCGGCGCGACCACAATCCCTTCGAGCGGCGGAAGCGTCGGCGAAGGAGGCAGCTGCGCCTCCTCGACAGGCGCAGCCCGCACGGGCGCAGGCTCCACCGCCACCGAAAGACTCGGCCGAAGATCAGAGCCGATGCCCTCAAAGTCGAGCGCGTCGTCCGCCTCGCTCCAGGCAGCCGACGACTCTGAATAGGATACCAGCGAAGCCACCGGCGGCGGCGCCGCAACCCGCGCCATCGCGAGCTTACGGGCCTCATACTCATCGACCGACATCCGCGAGACTGCCATCCGCCCGACCGACTGGGGCTGCTCGCCGCCCTCTGACTCCACAAGCGCCAGCGCTGCGGCATCGAGCGGACGGGTCACAGCCTCGTGCGCCGAACGCGAGGGCGCGCGAAGGTCGTCGCGAATCTGGGTGGGGGCATCGCCCTCGTTCCTCGAAACCACGGCCCGCTCTCGAACGGCGCCGGCAGCGGCCTCCGCCGCGAGCGATGCGAGCGCATCCTCGCCGGCTGCGCCGACAGCCGCCAGCAGCGACCCGATCTCAGCCGTCGCGTCACCCCGCTCCGCCGTAGGGGCCGCGCTCTCCTGCACCCCCGCGAAGGCCGAAGTGTGCAGCTCCTTGCTCGCCTTATCGAGCCGCCGCAGCCGCAGCAGCATCCCCAGCTGCTCGCCGCCCGGCGTGCGACGGTAGGACTCGACGGCCCCTTCGCCGCGGAAGGCGCACAAGCCGCCCGCCAGCTCAATCCGAAACAGCAGCAGGCTGCCTTCCGGCCGTTGCAGCCGCGTGGGCAGGTAGAGCGTCGTCCGCGTCACATGCTGCCGGTAGCCACGCGCGAACTCCTCGAGACTGGAGAACTGGTCCAGTCTGACAGTCAGCATCGCGGGGCGTGTCGCGTCGTTGGCGTTCGGCACAGCTTCACAAAATAGGGGCACAGCCGCCAGTCTTGGCGCGCCGGTGGAGAGATTCGGAATGCGACCCTAGTAAGCCCAGCCGAGTGCGACAAGGAAGGTCGCGAAGGAATCGGTCAATTCGGCCTTTCCCGACGCGGCAGTTTCGCCGATCTGAAAGGTGCCCGCATACCGGTCATACCCGGCCGAGCCGCGCACCAGCCATTGAGGCGAGAGCCGATACTCAGCCTCGGCCTTTGCCGCCCAACTCCAGACGCTCTCGTCACTGCCAAAGGCGGCAGCGGTACTCCCCATCTCCACGCTCGGTCGCAGCAGAAACGCGGCCTGCACACGCCACGGCTCGCCCTGCGGTGCAAACCCAAGCCCCGTCCCAAACTCCGGCGACTCGTAGTAGGACGAGGTGTAGATCGGGTTTCCACCGAGCGCGAACTCAACCGCCCGCCACCCTGCGAACGGTGTTACGGTGAGGCCCGAATCAGCGCGCAAAGGGTAGGAGAGGGTCAACGCGGTCACATCGTGGCGGGTCGGGATCTTGACCTCTATCGAGCCGTCTGAGCTCGCGAGCAGGGCGCTCGTACGAACCCTGTGCTTGCCTGTCACGAAACCAAGCTGCAGCGGTGCCAGCGCAGAGCCGGGCCGGAACCAGGCGAAGGGCATAAGCTCCAGGCGGATGTTCAGCCCAGGGTAGAAGGGGGCGTCGTAGAGCACGGGCTCCGACGACCCGGCGACCTCCAACTCCCTGCGAACCGCCTCGGTCTCGACAAGGATGCGAATGCCGTCGACCTCCGACCCACCCAGCTCCTGCCAAGAGTTCGGCGCGGTAGGCGCTGCGGGCTCCTGCCACCACCCCTGTGCCGAGACCTCGGTCGCGCCCGTTGCCAAGCCCAAACAGGCCAGCGACACCCCAAATGCGGTCCTAGAAATCAAAGTCATTTCCTGCTGGCGGCTGCCCGCCCGTTCGAACGCTGGAGCCGGACTCCCACGAGGGGCCCGCATCTTCGATGCCCGAGACACGAAGCGCAAAATCATCGCGGTTGGTGGCCTGCAGCAGCGCCTCGTCATAGGTGATGAGTCCTTGATGCAACAGCGACATCAGCGACTGGTCGAAGGTCTGCATTCCATAGGTGTCGTGGCCCTTGCCGATTGTCTCGCGAAGCTCGCGGAACTTGGTTTCGTCCAGAATCAGCTCTCGAATCCGGGCCGTCGACACCATGACCTCAACCGCCGCCACGCGCCCCTTGCCGTCCTTGCGTGGCACCAGGCGCTGCGAGATGACCGCTTTGAGCATCCCCGCCAGCTGCAGTCGGACCTGTCCGCGCATGTGGGGCGGGAAGGCCGTCACCAGCCGCGTGATGGTCTCGGCAGCATCGGAGGTGTGCAGCGTCGACAGGACGAGGTGACCCGTCTCGGCCGCCGTCAGCCCAATCTCGATGGTCTCCAGATCGCGCATCTCACCCATCAGGATGACGTCGGGATCCTGACGCAGCGCCGCCCTCAGTGCAGAGGCGAAAGAGAGGCAGTCTGTACCGACCTCGCGCTGGGAGATGATGGAGCGCTTGTCCCGCATCAGGAACTCCACCGGGTCCTCCACTGTGACGATGTGGCCGTTGCGGTGCTGATTGATGTGGTCGACGATGGCCGCGAGCGTGGTCGACTTTCCCGAACCGGTTGTGCCGGTCACGAGAACGAGCCCGCGGTGGTTTTCTGCGATTGTCTTCACCACGGGCGGCAGTAGCAGCGCATCGATGGACTGGATCTTGAACGGGATGACCCGCAGCACCATGCCGACGGTGCTCCGCTGCATGAAGGCGTTGACCCGAAAGCGGCCGACGCCGCTCACGCCGTAGCCGAAGTCGCAGTCGAGCCGCTCCCTGAGCACCTGCTGCAGGTGGCTCGGCACGATGTCGGCGAGCGTCCGGTTCAGCTCGTCGACCGTGAGCCGCTCTGCATCCTTGAGGGGAAGCAGTGCGCCATTGACGCGGAACATCGGAGGCAGCCCGACCCGGAGGTGGATATCGCTAGCCCCCCCTTTGACCGCCACTGCCAACACGCTGTTCAGGTCCATCGTCCGCCTCGTTGCCCTGCGCCTCTGCCTAGGCCTACCACGCCAGACGCACCTGCAACAATCGCGCAGTTTCCCTTCGGACGATTTCGCCCGGAGGGGAGCCGCAAACTACGATGCCGGCTTCGCCTCGTTCAGCAGCCCGAAGTGGGTGCGAACCAGCGTCTCGACCGTGTCGCAGATCACCTTGTTCTCCAGCAGCGTCGCCTTGGCGTTCTCGCGACCCTGGCCCAGACGCTCGCCCTTGAACGAGTACCAGGAGCCGGACTTCTCGATGATGCCCAGGTCGGTCGCGAGGTCGACCAGGTCGCCCTCCTTCGAGATGCCCTTGCCGTAGATGATGTCGAACTCGGCCTCTTTGAAGGGCGGAGCCACCTTGTTCTTCACAACCTTCACCCGCGTCCGGTTGCCGATGACATTGTCGCCATCCTTGAGCGCGCCGATGCGACGGATGTCGAGACGGACCGATGCGTAGAACTTCAGCGCGTTGCCGCCCGTCGTCGTCTCCGGGCTGCCGAACATCACGCCAATCTTCATGCGAATCTGGTTGATGAAGACCAGAATCGTGTTCGAGCGCGAGAGCGTGCCGGTAATCTTACGCAGCGCCTGGCTCATCAGACGCGCCTGAAGGCCAACGTGCGAGTCGCCCATCTCGCCCTCGATCTCGGCCTTCGGCGTCAGCGCCGCGACCGAGTCGATGATGATCATGTCGACCGCGCCAGACTTCACCAGCATGTCGGCGATCTCAAGCGCCTGCTCGCCCGTGTCCGGCTGGCTGATCAGCAGATCCTCGACCTTCACGCCAAGCGACCGCGCGTAGTTCACATCGAGCGCGTGCTCCGCGTCGATGAAGGCCGCGATGCCGCCCGTCCGCTGGATCTCCGCAATCGCATGCAGCGTCAGCGTCGTCTTGCCCGAAGACTCAGGACCGTAGATCTCCACGACGCGACCGCGCGGGTAACCGCCCACGCCCAGCGCAACGTCGATGCTGATCGAGCCCGTTGAGATCGTCTCTATCGCGCGAAGCGTGGAGTCCTCGCCGCCAAGGCGCATGATCGCTCCCTTGCCGAACTGCTTCTCGACGCCCTTCAACACCAGGTCCAACGCCTTCTTCTTTTCGCCTGCATTCATCGTCGTCTCTCCTCAAAGTTACGGAACACCCGTTCAGTATCACGCGAGCAGGCAGGGTGCAAGCCTTTCGCAATGACACTTATCGGCGTTCGCGAACGAATGTTGCGTCAGCTCTGCAAAAAATATCGTTTCGACACCCGCCACTTCGGGCCACCCGCCGTCTCTGTCCATCGGACCATCGCCAGGTCACCTACTACGGAGCTCCCCAGGTCCCCAGCGCTCGCGGGCAGCAGACCGCGCAGCTCGTGGTGGTCTGCCTCGCCAAGCGTGCCCAGAAGCACGACTGCGCCGCCGCCCGCATCCTCCGCGCCCGTCAGGCAGAGTTCGCTGCCGAGCGCATCGACCAGGCTTGCCCGGATCTGCCCGAGCTGCTCCTCACCCTCGTTCACCCGTGCCACCAGCGCCCGCGCCTCCTCTTGGCTCGGGTGCCACGAAGGTGCTGCCAGCCGGTAGGTGAACCGCCGCGTGGCGGCCGCAATCTCCGTGAGCGCAACATCGATGCGCTCCACCTCTCCCTCGGACTCCACCCGACCGGCTGCCAGAATCAGCCGCACGCGGTCGGTTGGAACCGACGAAAACGCGATGCCCATGTGGCGCATCGGCTCACCGAGCTGCTCCACGCTCAGCGCGGCACGCTCCGCTACGGGGATGGCCAGATCTACGACGATGCTCCAATGCATAAACAACTCCCGCTGCGGCTTTCCGACGAGCCCTATCTGATTGAGCCGCTCCGATAGCACCGAAGCGAGGCGACACCACCAAAATGTT
>CAIQPA010000268.1 GCA_903873545.1 uncultured delta proteobacterium | reverse complement strand
GCCTTCCTCTTCTACGGCGCCATCAACCGCTATCCTTGGTGCAATCGCTGCCAGAAGCGGCTCGGCTAACGCCTCGCGCACCACCGTGTCGCAACCAGCCGAATGATTGCAGCCAGCCGCGTGGCTGACTACCGTTCGCGCTTCAATCTTCGGACGCCGATGTCGGTGTCACCTGTTGGAGTCTCTCCATGATGTCGCCCACCCGCAGCGCTCTCGCCTCGCTCCTCCTCCTCTCTGCGCTCGCGGCCTGCGGCGACGATGCCGCACCCAAGGGCAACGGCGGAGGCAGCGACACCTCGTCCGACACGGGCACGGCCGACACCGGCACGGGCTCCGGAGATACCGACAACGACACCTCGTCCGACACCGGCACGACCGACACGGGCACCGACACGGGCACTGACACGGGCACTGACACGGGCACGACCGACACGGGCACCGACACCACACCGCCCGTGACAGGCCCCACCTTTGAAGACTGCGGCCCGCTCCCCGATGTGACCACCGACACCTGCGCCGTTACGGCCGGCACCGGCACCTCCACCCTCATCACTGGCACCATCCTGACCGGCGCGGTCGCCTACCGCGGCGGCTCGGTGCTCATCGGCGCCGACGGCATCATCGCCTGCGTCGGCTGCGGCTGCGAGCCTGCCGATGCCACCGTCGTCAATTGCGGCAGCGCGGTCGTCTCGCCCGGCCTCATCAACGCCCACGACCACCTCACCTTCACCCAGAACAGCCCCTCCGTCTGGGGCGAAGAGCGCTTCGAGCACCGCCACGACTGGCGCCGCGGCCTCCGCGGCCACAACAACCTCCCTGTGGCCGGCAGCGCCTCGGGCGACGAGATGGCCTGGGGTGAGCTCCGCCAGATCCTCTCCGGCACCACCTCCATGGCCGGCAGCGGCTCCGCGCAGGGCCTCGTCCGCAACCTCGACCGTGCCTCTGCGAACGGCGGCCTCTCCTCCGGCGAGGTCCAGTACCAGACCTTCCCGCTCGGCGACTCCGGCGCCGAACTCAGCCTCGTCTGCGACTACCCCACCCCCGACAGCGTGAGCGTGTTGCAGGGCAGCTGCTACCTCGCCCACGTCGCGGAGGGCATCGATGCCGAGGCCCGCAACGAGTATGTCTGCCTCAGCGGCGCAGCCGTCGGTTCGGTCGATCTGGCCGCCGAGAACAGCGCCTTTGTCCACACCATCGGCCTCACCGCCGTCGACGTGCAGGACATGGCCTTCAGCGGCACCTCTGCCGTCTGGTCGCCCCGCTCCAACATCTCGCTCTACGGCAACACCGCCCAGGTCACGATGTACAAGCAGCTCGGCATCCGCGTCGCGCTTGGCACCGACTGGACCGCTTCGGGCTCCATGAACATCGGCCGCGAGCTCGCCTGCGCCCGCGAGTTCAACGAGAACAACCTCGGCGGCTTCCTCACCGACTACGACCTCTGGCGCATGGTCACCGTCGACGCCGCTGGCGCCCTCCAGGTTGACGACAACCTCGGCGACCTTGCCGTCGGCCTCCGCGCCGACATCGCCATCTTCGGCAGCGACGGCATCGAAGACCCCTACACCGCCGTTGTCACCGCCGGCCTCGACAAGGTCCGCCTCGTCATGCGCGGCGGCGCCGCCATCTACGGCGACAGCGAGGCACTGCTCGCGATTGCACCCGATCCGGCTGCCTGCGAGACCATCCCCGGCACCGTCTGCGGCGTCGAAAAGTCGGTCTGCCTGCAGAGCGAGATCGGCAAAGGCTTCGCTGCCGTCTTGGCCGCCAATGCCGGCAACTACGACCTCTTCTTCTGCGGCGTGCCCGACGGCGAGCCCACCTGTGTCCCCTTCCGCGCCGGCGAGTATGGCGCCTCCACCCCGGATGACACCGACGGCGATGGCGTCCCCAACGCGCAGGACGACTGCGCCACCATCTTCAACCCCGCCCGCCCCGTTGATGGCGGAGACCAGGCCGACCACGACAGCGACGGCCTCGGCGATGTCTGCGACCCCTGCGCGCTTCAGCCTGGCGCCGTCTGCGACTTCAACCCCAACGACCGCGACGGCGACGGTGCCACCAACGACGGCGACAACTGCCCCGGCACCTACAACGCCGACCAGGCTGACGCCGACGCTGACGGCACGGGCGACCTCTGCGACCTCTGCCGCCTCGACCCCAACCCGGGCGGCACCGCCTGCCCCGCCACCATCTACGACATCAAGCGTGGCACCTTCGGCGTCGGCGCCACGGTCCGCGCCACCGGCATCGTCACCGCGGTGACCGGCGCCAGCTGGTTCATGCAGGTCGCCACCGCCGATGAAGACCCCGCCTACGGCAGCCGCTACGCAGGCGTCTTCGTCTTCACGCCGGCCACCAACCCCGGCGGCCTCACCCTCCCGCAGGTGGGCGACCGCATCGAGGTCAGCGCCCGCATCGGCGACTACCGCGGCCAGCGCCAGCTCGCCAACGCCACCCTCGTCAACATCCTCGGCTCCGGCGAGCCGCTCCCCGCCCCCGTCGACATCTCCGCCGCTGCCATTGCAACGGGCGGCACCGAGGCTGCAGCCCTGGAGGGCGTCATCGTCCGCGTCTCCGGCGCCACCGTCACCAGCATCGCGCCCCCGCCCGGCACCGGCGAGACGGCCCCCACCAACGAGTTCCTCCTCGACGATCTCCTCCGTGTGAACGACTTCCTCTCGCTCGCCGACCCCTTCCCCTTCGTGGGCGATGTCCTCACCGTGACCGGCATCGTCCGCTTCGCCAACGACAACTCCAAGCTCGAGCCGATGACCGTCGAAGACATCCTCTTCGAGAGCCTCGCGCCTCCCGCGCTCTCCGGCCTCACGCCCGATAGCTCCGCCATCGACGAGGGCGACGTGGCCGTCCTGAGCGCCCCGGACCCGCTCACCATCCTCCTCAACCGTGCCGCACCTGCCGGTGGAACCGTCGTGACGCTCGAGAGCGGCCGCCCCGACCTCCTCGAGCTCCCCGCCACCATCACGGTGCCGGCCGGTGAGACCTCGGTCACCGTCCCGCTGACCGCACTCGGCGCCATCGCTGAGCCCATCACCGTCACGGCGACCCTCGACACCGCCTCCTTCACCGCCTCCATCATCATCGTCGCCGCAGGCCGCGTGCCCGCCCCCATCGCGGTCACGCCCGCCACCGTCATCGCCCGCCCCGGCGACACCTTCGATGTCGAGGTTGTCCTCGACATTCCCGCCCGCACCGGCGGCACCGATGTCACCATCACCACCTCCGACCTCGCGATCCTCCTCGCCCCCGACACCGTCAGCATGCGTGCGGGCACAACCCGCGCCTCGCTCTCCATCGAGGCGCTCGTCATCGGAGATGCCACCGTCACCTTCTCGACCAGCGCCGGCAGCGTCACGCTCACGGTGAGCGTCGCAGAGAGCCTGCCCCGGGGCCTCATCCTGAGCGAGGTCTTCTACGACCTCACCGGCACCGACGACGGCTTCGAGTGGGTGGAGATCCTCAACGACACCGCCGCCGCCATCGACCTCTCCACCTACAAGCTCGGCTACGGCGGCGGAACCTACGCCACCGCCAACTACGCCCTCTCGGGAACCATCCCCGCCGGCGGCTGCATCGTCGTCGGCGGCACCCAGTCCACCGCGGCCAACTTTGCGCCCGTCTACACGATCGCCCGGGACTTCAACCCCGACATCCAGAACTCCGGCACCCGCGCCGACGCCATCGGCCTCTTCAACGGCACCATCGGCACCACCCCGCTCGACAAGGTCATCTACGGCGGCGGCAACGACGACAGCTTCCGCGACCCCTCCGGCGCCGTCTCGGCGGTCGACGTCGAGGATGCCCTCCCCAACTCCTCCATCGAGCGCACCGCCGCCGGCTGGCGCGTCCAAGTCGCTCCGAGCCCCGGCAACTGCGGCGCCGCCTTTGAATGAGAAGCAGCGCAGCGGTGGCATCCCTGATGCCGCTGCCGCGCTAGTACCCTCGATGCCGCTGGAGGTTGCATGTTTCGGATAGAACGGTGGGCGGTTCCGGCGCTGATAGCCACCGTCGCGTTGAGCGCCTTCTTCGTCTGGGCTGGCTCGCAGGGATATCCGACAGCGGTTGGCTACGACTCGTTCTGCTACCTCTCGCCCGCGATGAATGCAGAGCGCGGACTTGGCTACACCTCGCTGAATTGCGCCTTCTTTAGCATGTGTGATCCCGTGCTCCACCGGCTGCTCGCCTACCCGGCTGGCTTTCAGATGGTGCTCTCGGGGCTCATGTTGAAGGCAGATTTTGGGCAACTCTTCGCGGCTGAGCAGCTCCTTCAGGCCGGCACCGTCCTCTTGGGCACAATCGCGGTGATGCGAGCGATCGCCCGAACCGCCCCCACGTTGTCCTCCGCGATGAAGGGCGGGCTCACGCTCCTGGCGACACTGGTGCTGGCCGCCGGCTTCCATGGGATGGGACTGGGCCGGCCGGAAGTCCTGTCTCAGCTCCTCATTGCGCTGGCTGTGCTTGTGCTCGGCGAAGTTTCGGGTGCCGCAATCTGGCTCTTCGCCGGCTTCTTCATCGGCGTGGCGGGGACCATTTCTCCATGGGCGGCCGTAACGGGCGGTTTTGCCTTTGTCTGGTGGCGCAGCCTCACGATTGAAACCTGGCGCGACCTTTCGATCCAGACAGCCGCGGCTGCGGCCGTTTCCGTGGCCTCTTTCGTCCTTCTATCCTTTGGATTGCCGGCTTCGATTTCGGAAATGGTCGAAGGGGCATCGTGTGCCTCCAAATGGATCAGCGAGATGGTGGGAGACGGTCAGCTCGGCTTCCAAAACTGGAAGTACCACTTCTTCTTCTACGAAGGCGCCTCGTTCTACCCCTTCCTGTTGATTTTCGGTGGCGTCGAATTGGCGCGCCCACGCCGGATGCTTCAGGCTCGAACGCTCTCGGGTTTCCTCCGCTCTGCATTGCCGCTTGCGATTGTAGTTTGCGCCATCGTCGCCGTGAAGTTGTACCGCATGTACGTCATCATGCCCTGGTCGGTTGCGATCCTCGTTGGTGTTTGCGCCGCGACGGCGGTCGATTTTGCGCCTCGAAACGACGGCGCTGGTCCCGCCAGGGCACCCGTCGCAGCTTGGTTGCGGACGGCCCTGTTGCTCGGATGCACGCTAAGTCTGGCGTTTGGTCTAGGCGGTTGGTCTGGCTACGCGGCGGGGCCCGGGCGGCGTGGGCCAGCTGCTGCTGTGGAGTCCGTGCTCGATCGGTTTCCGAACGAACGCGTCGGAGTCGGGTATGAAGTGCTCACCCTGTCTGAGCGCGATGAGAGGATGGTGTGGTTCGGTCCGGGGTCACAGGCCAAGGGTTTTCCTGTGGTTGAACCACCGAGGGTCGTGTTGCTGCGAGGACCTTGTCAGGACAAGGCGATGCCGGGCTATCAGACGGTATGCTTGCCGTGGCGAGAGCCGGGCCCTTCGCTGCACCGCTGGGTCGATTTCGGGCGCTTCGGCTGGGCCTTTACCCTGCTCGTTCGTGACGATGCGGGCCTCGATGTCGATGCGCTGGTCAACGAGATGATGTGCGCAGCAGGCGACGCCGCGAAGCCGGGCAGCTGTCGCCCCCGCTGATCGCACTTCCCGCCGCAACAACGGCGCGCAGACGACGATAACCAAAGTGGGCGCAACAGATGCGTCCCCACTTCAGGAGTCGTCATGTTCTCTCGCGTCCAAACCGGCAGCGTCATCGGCGTCGATGCCATCACCGTCTCGGTCGAGGTCGACCTCGGTCCAGGCATCCAGACCTTCTCCATCGTAGGCCTCCCCGAAGGCGCCGTCCGAGAGGCCCGCGTGCGGGTCAAGTCGGCCCTCGAAAACGCCGGCTTCTCCTGGCCCGAGTGCCGGGTCAGCATCAACCTCGCCCCCGCCGATGTGCGCAAAGATGGCACCGGCTTCGACCTCCCCATCGCCCTCGCCACCATGGCGGCCGACGGCCTCTTCAAGTCCGACGAACTCGCCCGTCTCGACCGCTACCTCGTGGTCGGAGAGCTCTCGCTCGACGGCCAGCTCCGGCCTGTGCGCGGCATCCTGCCCATGGCCATCGCCGCCCGCGACAAGGGCTTCGCCGGCCTCATCGTCGCCGCCGAAAACGCGGTAGAGGCGGCGCTGGTGGACCGCATCGAGGCGGTCGGTTGCGCCCGGCTTGAGGAGGTGGTCGGCTTCCTCCGCGGCCAGTTCCAGCCCGCGCTGCCTGTGGTCTCTCGCGGGCTCTTGCCGCCTCCCGACTACCCCTTCGACCTCGCCGACGTCGCCGGCCAGCAGCAGGCCAAGCGGGCGCTGGAGGTCGCGGCTGCGGGCGGCCACAACCTGCTGCTCGTG
>CAIQPA010000267.1 GCA_903873545.1 uncultured delta proteobacterium | reverse complement strand
CTGAAGCTCTCCGCCACCACGAAGAACTTCCTGCTCATCCTGGCTGAACGCCGTCGGCTCGCGCTCATTGGTGACATCTTCACCGAGTTTCAGCGCCAGCTCGATGTTCATACCGGAGGCGCCCGGGCGCAGGTCTTCTCGCCCACTGAGCTCAGTGCGGTGCAGCTCGCCCGCATCAAGGATGCCCTCCAGAAGAGCACCGGCAAGAAGGTGGTCGTGGAGAGCATCGTCGATCCGAGCCTCCTGGGCGGTCTCCGCATCCAGGTCGAGGGCAAGGTGCTCGACTCTACGCTCCTTCTTCAGCTTGAGGCGCTTCGGGGCCTCATTCTCACTGCAGCTTGATTCACACTTGATCAGCGCTCCGCGCGCACATTGAGGGAAACATGGATATCAACGTCGACGAGATCAGCCGCATCATCAAGAAGCGCATCGAGAACTACGACAGCCGGATCGAGGTGTCGGAGACCGGCACGGTCGTCTCGGTGGGTGACGGTATCGCGCGCGTCTACGGACTCGAGAAGGTGATGGCCGGCGAGCTGGTCGACCTTCCCGGCGATACGCGCGGCATGGTGCTCAACCTCGAAGAAGACAATGTCGGTATCGCGCTGCTCGGCAATGCGACCCACATCAAAGAGGGTGACATCGTCAAGCGCACGGGTCGCATCGTCGAGGTTCCGGTTGGTCCGGCGCTCGTCGGCCGCGTCGTCAATGCGCTCGGCCAGCCCATCGATGGCCGTGGACCGATCGACCAGACGCACACGCGTCGCGTCGAGGTGAAGGCGCCCGGCATCATCGCCCGCAAGTCGGTCCATGAGCCCATGCAGACCGGCCTCAAGGCCATCGATGCGCTCGTTCCGATTGGCCGCGGTCAGCGCGAGCTCATCATCGGTGACCGTCAGACGGGCAAGACGGCTGTCGCCATCGACGCCATCCTCAACCAGAAGAACGAGAACACGCCCGAGAAGCCTGTTCACTGCATCTACGTGGCCATCGGCCAGAAGCAGTCGACGGTTGCGCAGGTCGTAGAGAAGCTCCGCGAGCACGGCGCCATGGAATACACGACGGTTGTCGTGGCGACCGCGACCGATGCCGCTCCGCTTCAGTTCCTCGCGCCCTACACCGGCGTGGCCATGGGTGAGTACTTCCGCGACAACGGCGGTCACTCCCTCATCGTCTTTGACGATCTCTCCAAGCAGGCTGTCGCCTACCGCCAGCTCTCGCTCCTGCTTCGCCGCCCGCCCGGCCGCGAAGCCTACCCGGGCGACGTCTTCTACATCCACAGCCGCCTGCTCGAGCGGGCCGCCAAGATGTCGGACGACAACGGCTCCGGCTCGCTCACCGCGCTCCCGATCATCGAGACCCAGGCCGGCGACGTCTCGGCCTACATCCCGACCAACGTCATCTCGATCACCGACGGTCAGATCTTCCTTGAGTCCGACCTCTTCTACGCCGGCGTCCGTCCGGCCATCAACGTCGGTATCTCGGTCAGCCGCGTCGGCGGTAACGCCCAGATCAAGGCGATGAAGCAGGTCGCCGGTACCCTCCGTCTCGACCTCGCGCAGTACCGCGCCATGGCGGCCTTCGCCCAGTTCGCCTCGGACCTCGACAAGGCCACCCAGCGCCAGCTTGCGCGCGGTGAGCGCATGACCGAGCTCCTCAAGCAGAAGCAGTTCTCGCCGCTCCCGGTCGAGAAGCAGGTCGTCATCATCTACGCCGGCACGAAGGGCTACGTTGATGAGATCCCGACCGCGGCCCTCGGCCGGTACGAGGAGGGTCTCTTTGCCTTCCTCGAGTCGCGCTTCCCCACGGTGACCAAGAGCATCCGCGATGCCAAGGCCATCACGCCGGCCAACGAGCCCGCGCTCAAGGAGGCCCTTGAGGCCTTCGGAAAGGCCTTCCAGGCTTAGTCGAACCCATCCCTCTCTGATTACGGCGCAGTCCCATGCCGAGCCTCAAGGCCATACGTAACCGCATCAAGTCGGTTAAGAACACGCAGAAGATTACCCGCGCGATGAAGCTCGTCGCCGCGGCGAAGCTCAAGCGTGCGCAGGACGCTGTCGTCGCGTCCCGTCCCTATGCGGTGCGGCTCCGCGCGGTCGTGGCCTCGCTGGCGGGTTCGGTCGATCCGGAACTCTACCCGCTCTTCCGCACGACGCCGACGCCCAAGCGCTGCCTGCTCATCCCGATGACCTCGGACCGCGGCCTCGCCGGTGCCTTCAACTCCTCGATCCTGCGTCGTACCGAGGCCTTCCTCCGCGACAGCAAGGACTCCTACGAGGAGATTGGCGTGGCGCCGATCGGCCGCAAGGGCCGTGAATACTTCCGCCGTCGCGGGACGCCGACCTACACCGAGTTGCGCGATCTGATGAGCGGCCCCAATCGCGGTTCGGCCCTCGCTGTTGCGGCTGAGCTCAGCCGGCTCTTCACGACGGGCGAAGTCGATGAAGTCTATCTGATCTTCAACGAGTTCAAGTCGGCGCTGACCCAGACGGTAGTCGTGGAGCCTCTTCTCCCCCTGTCGGCCGATAAGCTGGCGGGCCAGAGCGCTTCGACGATTGAGATGAAGTATGAGCCCAACCGCGAAGAGCTGCTCGGCAAGCTGCTTCCCCGGTTTGTGCAGAGCAATGTGCTTCGTGCGCTCCTCGAGTCGCAGGCGTCGGAACTCGGCGCCCGTATGACCGCAATGGACAACGCATCGAAGAACGCCGCCGAGATCATCGGCACGATGACGCTGGTGATGAACCGGGCCCGTCAGGCCATCATCACGACAGAACTCATGGAAATCACCTCGGGCGCTGAGTCGCTCAAGGGCTAGTTTGTTCAATACCCGAAGACTCCGATAGGATATCCGATGACCCAAGGCATCTCTTCCTCCACTCCCTCGACCGCAAAGCATGGCCGCATCACGCAGGTCATCGGTCCGGTCGTCGACGTCGCGTTCGACGGCGGTCAGCTCCCCGAGATCATGCATGCGATCACGGTCACCAATCCGGCCATCTCGGATGTGGCCGACAACCTCGTCCTCGAGGTCTCGCAGCACCTTGGCGAGAACATGGTTCGCACCATCGCGATGGACACGACCGACGGTCTGACCCGCGGCATGGAGGTTCGTTCGACCGGTGCCCCGATCATGGTGCCGGTGGGTCGTGAGGTTCTCGGCCGCATCCTCAATGTTGTCGGCGACCCCGCAGACGACATCCGCATCTTCAAGCTCAAGAACGGCAAGCTGGTTCGCGGCTTCTTCCGGCGCGAGACCGAGACGCAGGTCATCCTGAAGATCGTCGACGCCAAGGAGATCCACCACAGCACCGAGCTGGTGGTCGAGAAGGCCGACATCCTCGAGTCTCTCAAGACCGAGGCGACGGAGCTTCGGCCGATCCACCGCGCTGCGCCGAAGTTTGATGAGCTCTCGACCCGCGCCGAGATGTTCGAGACGGGCATCAAGGTCGTCGACCTCCTCGCCCCCTACGCGAAGGGCGGAAAGATTGGCCTCTTCGGCGGCGCCGGCGTTGGCAAGACCGTTCTCATCATGGAACTCATCCACAACGTCGCCATGAAGCACGGCGGTTACTCCGTCTTCGCTGGCGTTGGCGAGCGTACCCGTGAGGGCAATGACCTCTTCTACGAAATGATGGAAGGCGGCGTTCTTGCCCCGAACGGCGACTGGGAGAACTCCAAGGTCGCCCTGATTTACGGGCAGATGAATGAGCCGCCTGGCGCCCGCGCCCGCGTTGCTCTCTCGGCGCTTACGGTGGCCGAGCACTTCCGCGACACGATGAACCAGGACGTGCTCCTCTTCGTCGACAACATCTTCCGCTTCACGCAGGCCGGCTCTGAGGTTTCGGCGCTTCTGGGTCGTATCCCGAGCGCCGTCGGTTACCAGCCCACGCTGGCGACGGAGATGGGTGCTCTTCAGGAGCGCATCACGACCACGAAGAACGGCTCGATCACCTCGGTTCAGGCCGTCTACGTGCCCGCCGACGACCTCACCGACCCGGCTCCGGCGACCACCTTCGCTCACCTTGACGCCACCACGGTTCTCAACCGCGAAATCGCCTCGTTGGGCATCTATCCGGCCGTCGATCCGCTCGACTCGACCTCGCGCCTGCTCTCGCCGCTTGTTCTTGGCGACCGCCACTACAACACGGCGCGTGCGGTCCAGGCTGTTCTGCAGCGCTACAAGGAGCTCCAGGACATCATCGCCATTCTTGGCATGGACGAGCTCTCCGAGGACGACAAGCGTCAGGTTGAGCGGGCTCGTAAGATCCAGCGCTACCTCTCGCAGCCCTTCTTTGTTGCCGAGGTCTTCACCGGCTCGCCCGGTAAGTATGTTGAACTCGAAGATACCCTCAAGGGCTTCGAGGCGCTCGTCGGCGGCGACGTGGACGCGCTCCCCGAGCAGGCCTTCTACATGCAGGGCACCATCGAAGAGGTCCACAAGAAGGCCAAGGAGCTCGGCGCCTAAGCCGACGGAGTACCCATGTCGCTTGTCACCCTCGATATCATCACGCCCGAGCGGGCCATCTTTCACGGTCAGGTCACCGAGGTCATTCTCCCCGGTGAGTTGGGCCAGATGGGCATCCTCGTTGGCCACAGCAACCTGATGACGCTGATCAGAGCAGGCGAGCTGATCGCCAAGTCGGCCGATGGCGAGCGCCGCTTCGCCGTTGCGTCGGGTTTCGCTGAGGTTACGGCCTCATCGGTCGTGGTGTTGGTTGATTCCGGAGAGGGAGCGAGCGACATCGACGTTGAGCGGGCGCGTCGCGCGCTCGCCGCGGCGGAGTCGCGGTCGTTGGATACGGCTGCTGCCTCCGCTGACGAGCTCGAGGCGCATCAGGAAGAGCTTGCGCGGGCCCGCAATCGCATCGCCATCTTTGAGCGCTCCAGCCGCGCCTGAGCGGCCGCCCGACTTCTTGCCACGCGAAGGGTCGGTAGCCTAGAGCACGGACGACTTCCTCCGCTCGCTCGACAACTTGCGGGGGCCCATTCAGAGGTTTCCCCATGCAACGATTCAGCGCTGTTTTGCTCTCGTTCTCTCTCTTGCTTCCTGCCGCGGCCTTCGCGCAGGAGGAGGCAGAGGTCTACGCTCCAGACGTCAACGAGACGCCCAGATTTTCAAAGCCTGGGTTCTACGCGATCTCGCCGACTGTCTCCTACGTGACCATCCCCAACTTCGTCCTTGATGGCTTCTTCAGCCGTCATACGGGGATGTGGGAGGGAGATGCAGTCAACCTCTCCTACGGCCTGAGCTGGTCCTATTCGCTGCCCGACGCCTACGAGATTTCGGCGACGGTGCAGCAGACCAGCATGGCCACAGCCGATGGCTACTGGCTCGAGAAGGGCGACCGTGTCGAGGAGGCCGACTGGACCACCAACGACCTGAGCATGCTCAGCGTGGAGACCCAGTTCCACTGGCTCACGGGCTTGAGCGGCGACGGGCGTACGCAGCTCGCCTACGGCTTCGGCCTCGGCGTTGCGAAGGTGAGTGGCCAGTTCAAGAAGTATGATTTGAATGTTGTCGAGTGTGACGATTGGTCCCCCGCGGATCGGCTCAGCACAGATCCGAGCCTTCTCGACCGTTGCTTCACCGCGGACGGATCACCTGCCTTCGTGATTGATAATCAGGGCAATCCGAAGGTGGTGGTTGAGGACAAGATCCCGCCGGTGGTCCCCATCCTCTCGGCGAGCATCGGTCTGCGCCAGGAGATTTCGGAGAATGCGGTGCTGGGTCTCGACATGGGAATCAGGGCGCCGCAGGGGCTGTTTGTGGGCCTGAGCGCGGGCTACCAGTGGCCGCAGGGCGAGTGACGGCGGCGGGAGAGAGGTCATGAACAAGGTAGTAGCGTCGGCAGACGAGGCGATTGGCGACATCACCGACGGCATCACGCTGATGTCGGGCGGCTTCGGTCTCTCGGGCAACCCTGAGAACCTCATCCTTGCGCTGCTTCGAAAGAACGCGCGCGACCTGACCATCATCAGCAACAACTGCGGCACCGATGCCTGCGGTCTCGGCGTGCTGCTGCAGAACGGTCAGGTGAAGAAGATGATCTCGAGCTATGTGGGCGAGAACAAGACCTTCGAGCGGCTCGTGCTGTCGAACCAGTTGGAGATTGAGCTCAACCCGCAGGGTACCTTGGCGGAGCGCATCCGGGCGGGGGGCGCCGGCATCGAGGGCTTCTACACCCCGACGGGCTACGGCACGCCGGTGGCCGATGGCAAAGAGACGCGCATCATCGGCGGTCGCTGGTGCGTCCTCGAGACAGCGCTGCGGGCCGACTTTGCCTTCGTGAAGGCCTGGAAGGGCGACCGGGCCGGCAACCTGATCTATCGGATGACCTCTCGGAACTTCAATCCGATGATCGCGACGGCTGGCAAGGTGACCATTGCCGAGGTGGAGGAGCTGGTGGAGACGGGTGAACTGGACCCCGACCAGATTCATACGCCGGGCATCTACGTGCAGCGCATCTTCCAGGGCAGCAACTATCAGAAGTGGATCGAGCAGCGCACCGTGCGCCCTCGACCGGAGGCCTAGTCATGGCACTTTCACGAGAGCAGCTGGCGCAGCGTGTGGCGCTCGAGCTGCAGGATGGATTCTATGTGAACCTGGGCATCGGCATCCCGACGCTCGTTGCGAACTACATCCCGGCGGGGATGGATGTGGTGATGCAGTCGGAGAACGGGCTGCTTGGCATGGGCCCCTTTCCCTACGAGGGCGAGGAGGACGCCGATCTGATCAACGCCGGCAAGCAGACGGTCACCATGATCCCGGGCGCGAGCATCTTCTCGAGCGCTGATTCCTTCGCGATGATCCGTGGCGGCCATGTGGACCTGACGGTCCTCGGCGCGATGGAGGTTTCGGAGCGTGGCGATCTGGCCAACTGGATGATTCCGGGCAAGATGGTCAAGGGCATGGGCGGCGCGATGGACCTGGTCGCCGGCGCGCGGCGGGTCATCGTGGTGATGGTTCACACCTCGAAAGAGGGCGAGTCGAAGGTGCTCCCCTCCTGCACGCTGCCGCTCACGGGCGTGGCCTGCGTGAACATGATTGTGACTGACCTCGCGCTGTTCGAGGTGGCCGGTGACCACCTGCTGCTCAAGGAGCATGCACCGGGCGTGACGCTGGAGGAGATCACCGCGAAGACTGCAGCTCGCTTCGAGGTTGCATCGGACTTCGGGCCGATGCGTTTTGCGCCCGTGCCGGCATGAGTGGAGCCGGCCTGCGGGTAGCCATTGCCGGAGCGACGGGCGCGGTAGGCCGCGAGATGGTTGCGACGCTGGAGCTGCGCGGGTTTGAAGTTTCGGAGTTGCGTCCGCTGGCCAGCGCACGGTCTGTGGGACAGTTGGTACATGCCTTTGGCCGCGATTGGCCGGTCCGTGAACTGACGGCTGATGCCTTCGAAGGCATCGACATCGCGCTCTTTTCTGCGGGCGGTGATCGGAGCCGCGATTTTGCGCCGGCGGCGGTTGCGGCTGGTGCCGTGGTCATCGACAACAGCAGCTTTTACCGGCTCGATGCCGAGGTCCCGCTGGTGGTCCCCGAGGTAAACGCCGAGGCGATTCACGGGCATCGCGGTATCATCGCCAACCCCAACTGCAGCACGATTCAGATGGTGCTTCCGCTGGAGGCGCTGCGCCGCGCTGTGGGCATTGAGCGCGTGGTGGTCTCGACCTACCAGAGCGCCGCGGGCGCAGGCCAGGCGGGTATCGACGAGCTGCTCGCGGTGACGGCCTCGGCACTGGCCGGTGAGCCGCTCGTGAACAAGACCTTCGCCCGGCCGCTCGCCTTCGACGCGCTCCCGCACATCGGCACCTTTCAGCCCTCCGGCTACTCTTCGGAGGAGGAGAAGATGTGCCACGAGACGCGCAAAATCATGGGCCTCGCCATGTTGCCTGTTTCGGCGACCTGCGTACGGGTACCCGTGCTGCGGGGTCACCTGGAATCGGTGACGGTCGACCTCTGCGAGTCGCTGTCTACCGAGCAGGCGCGCGCTGTCATCGCGGCCTTCCCCGGCATCGTGGTAGAGGACGAGCCTGCGTCGAACCGCTACCCTACGGCCCGCGACTGCGTTGGCCGGTTGGAGACCTTCGTTGGCCGGATTCGACAGGACAACACGCTACCGCGTACGCTGCACTTCTGGGTGGTCTCCGACAACCTGCTGAAGGG
Source organism: uncultured delta proteobacterium (assembly GCA_903873545.1). Lineage (GTDB taxonomy): Bacteria > Myxococcota_A > Bradymonadia > REDH01 > REDH01 > CAIWGR01. The sequence goes on along the minus strand of CAIQPA010000267.1, from coordinate 1,734 downwards.
TGCCGCCTGGAATGCCGTTCAGATCGCCGAGTACCTCACCCAAACGGGACGCCATCATGCTTCGTGAACTCCTGCTGACTGCCGTCGGCCTTCTCGCTGTGGTTCCGGTCGCCTCGTCCCAGACGGTGAAGGTTTCGGACAGCTCGTCCATCCTCGACGCTCCGGCGGCCGGCGATATCGACGGGACCGCCAATGTGACCTTCGGCATTCAGGACTGCCTGAACCTCTTCGCGGAGGATCCCGACATCTCGGTGAGCTGGACCTTCACGAGCAAGCCTGCAACGGGCAACGACTACCAAATCAAGCTGCAGCATGGGTCGGAGAGCTGCTCCTTCACGGAGATCGACGCCGCGACCGATGTCTGTCTCCGTGACGACGCGACCGCCTTCTCCGCCAGCGGCACGCCGACGGCTACCTACACCTGGAGCGAGCTGGTCAACGACGCGGCGCTCACCTCGGCCACCTGCTACGAGGGAGGGCTTGCGAGCCCTTGGACCATCGCGCTGGTCTACGAGTCGTCCTCTTCGCTGCTCGGAGCCTCGACCTACTCCAAAAGCCAGGCGATTCTGACGCTGGATGCGAGCAGGCCGACTGCTCCGACCAACCTCCGCACCGTGGGCGGTGAGACGGCGATTGAGGTGAAGTGGACGGCCTCGAGCTCGGCCGTGAGCTACGAGATCTGGGCCGATACTGCGCCGATCGCGTCGCGGGTGACGCTGCCCGAAGAGGCACCGAGCGGGCTGAAGATGAAGAGCGTGGAGGGCGGCGACACGACCTCCGGCAGCATCAGCGGGCTAAGCACCGGGGTGAACTACTACATCGTGGTGCTCGCGCTCGACGAGGCGGGGAACCTGAGCCCGGTCTCCGAAGAGGTGACGGGAGCGACGGCGCCAACAGCCGATTTCTTTGAGAGCTACAAGGCAGCAGGCGGCGTGGAGGAGGGCGGACAGTGTTCGGCTTCGACGCCCGCTGCTGGCTGGATGACGATGGCTTCGTTGGGTGTGGCGATGTGGATGATCCGCCGGCGCCGCCGGGTGCTGCTCGGCGGTACGTTGGTGGTGCTGATGGCCGCAGGTGCGGCGGATGCCCATGCGGGTCGGCGTTCTTCGCCGGTTGATTCGACGCTCGACCTCCGGTTCGGCAGTTGGAAGCCTGCGATCGACAAGGAGGCGTCGCTGGGCACCCCCAAACCCTTCGCGCAGATCTTCGATGGTGATGACCTCTTCTACTTCGAGGGGGTCTACGGTCGGGAGCTGCTGCGCGGCGTTGGCAGTCTGGGACTCAACCTCTCGCTTGGCTACGGCGGCGTTGCGGGCAAGTCGCTCGATCTCGATGGCGCCTCATCCGGCGACACCACCACCTTCCGGATGGTCCCGCTCCGGTTGGGTGCCTTCTATCGGTTTGACTGGCTGCAGGAGCGGTTTGGCGTGCCTGTGGTGCTGGCCGGTGAGGCAGGGCTGACGAGCATCCAGTGGTGGACCGCTTCGGAGGGCGGCATCTCGGACTACGAGACGGAGGCTGGTGTTCGCTCGGTCGGTTCGGGCGAGACGCACGGCTGGCACGCGGGCGCGACGGCCTACCTTCTGCTCGATACCTTCGCGCCCAGCATGGCGATGAACTTCGACGCCGACTCGGGCGTCAACAACAGCTACCTCTTCGTAAACTTCATGCAGACCGAGGCAGACGACTTCGGGAGCAAGACAAGCTGGTCGCTGAGCGACACCACCACGCTGT
>CAIQPA010000266.1 GCA_903873545.1 uncultured delta proteobacterium | reverse complement strand
CGAGCAGCACCTTCGCGGTTCCGAAGATGTCGGTCTCGCTGCCCGCGATGCGCACCGCGATCGGGCCGACGGCGCGATAGGGGAGCCAGGCGAACGCTGCACCGACGAGTGCGACCGGCAGGAGCAGGAGCAGGGAGAGGAGGCCGAAGGCGAGACGGACCGGCGCGGGCTGCTCGACCGAGAAGGGGTCCGAGATTCCCGCCTCCTTCATGGCCGCCGCGAACCGACGGGTGCGGGCAACAAGCGCATCGAGCCGGTCGGGGTCGGAGGCGGCCAGTGCGCGGGCCGCTGCGGCGAGGCGGAGGGCGCGGCGGTCGCGCGCAGCGAGGTCTGCGCCGCCGTCGTCGGCCGTCCACGTTGCGACGGCGACGAGGCCGCGGAGCAGCTCCCCGTCGTTGGCCTGCAGCACCACCTCGGCGAGCGCCGCATGGATGCGTTCCGTCAGGGTCACGGCGGCGGCGCGCGGGTCGGCGGCATAGGCCTCGAGCAGGTCGGCAACCGCGATGGGGTGCCCGACAACGGCGCTGACGGCGGAGCGGAAGGTCTCCTTCTCTTCGAAGATCAGGCCGACCGGCAGGAGCTGCAGGTTGGCTGTTCCGGCGGCCGCAGCGGAGAGCGCGATGCGGGCCGCCCCTGTCTTCAGCGGCTGGAGGGTGGTCTCGGAGTGGCTCTTGCCTTCGGGGAAGAGTGCGAGCCAGCCGGCCGCGGCGAGGTGGTCGCGGCATCGGGCAAAGGTGAGCTCGTTCTTGGAAGTGTCGGACTCATGCGCACGGTGGGCGGGCAGCACCTCGAGCGACTCCATCGTGAAGCGGCCGATCGGGTTGTTCCAAAAAGTGCTTTTGCCAAGGAAACGGAGCGGCCTGTCGAGGGCGTTCGCCAGCACGATCCCGTCCATGAGGCCGTTGGGATGGTTGGCGAGGACGATGACCGGGCCCTGCGCGGGCAGCCGCTCGAGGTGGCTCGCAGTCGTGCGCGGATAGTAGAGCCGCAGCAGCGCGCGGAAGCCGGCGATGAGCCAGGGGCGCTTCACGAGGCGGCCGTCTCAGGCAGACGGCGCCATCCCCAGGCCCAGATGGCTGCGCCGACGGCCATGGAAACCGGGACAAGCCAGAGCGCGGTTGCGAGAGGTTCGATCCGCCCGGCTGCAGCCAAGATATCGGAGAGCCGGCCGACGATGGTGGGCGAGATGGAGTCGCCGAAGAGGTGGATGGCGAGGATGGAGAGTGCAAAGGCGCGGGCGCGGAGGGCGCTGCCCGTTGCATTGGCGATGAGGGCGTTGATGGGGCCGTTGTAGAACCACATGAAGAACTGGGCGAAGAAGATGCAGGCGATGACAGCGGCTTCGTTCCGGAGCAGCAGCGAGGCTGCGGTGAAGAGGACGGCGAGGGCCATCGAGGAGGAGGCGACGGCCAGATAGGGCTGACGGGTGCGCTGCTGGATGCGGTCGGCGAGGATCCCACCCAGGATGGTCCCGCCGAGGCCGCCGAGCACGGCGGTACCGCCGACCACCATGCCGGCGCGGCCCACATCCATGCCGATGCTGCGGTGGAGATAGGAGGGATACCAGTCTGCGAGGGCGCCGGAGGCGAAGGTGACGGCGGTGTAACCGGCGACGGCGGTGACGAAGGGGCGGTTGGCGGCGAGGATGCGGAGCGCGGAGCCCCAGCTCGGCTGCGGCGCGGCAGCCTCCTCCACGGAGACGACACGCGGCGGGTCGGCCATGCGCCAGGCGAAGGCGGCGGCGATGATGCCCGGCAGGCCGGCGACGAGGAAGGCAGACTGCCAGCCCCAGCGGGCGCCGATGAAGCCTCCGAGAACGAAGCCGAGCGCGGAGCCAACAGGGATGGCGATGTAGAAGCGGGTGAGGATCGCGTTGCGCCGGTCTGAGGGATACAGGTCGGAGAGCATGGCCGGGGCCAGGGTGGCGTAGGCGGCCTCGCCGACACCGACGAGCGATCGTGCGATGAGGAAGGAGGTGAAGGTGGTGCAGAGGGCCGCCCCCGCCGTCGCGAGCGACCAGAGGAGCACGCCTGCGGCGATGAGGCGGGGCCGGGAGACACGATCTGCAAGCGCACCAAAGATGGGGCTCGCGAGCATGTAGACCCAGACGAAGGAGGTGAGCGGCAGGGCCGTCTGGGTGTCGGTGAGGTGGAGGTCAACCTTGACGAGCTCTTTGACGGCGCTGGGCACGTAGCGGTCGACGTAGTTGAGCAGGTTCAACGCGGTGAGGATGATCAGGACGCTCCGTGCGCCGGCGAGGGGCTGGCTGCTGGGGTTCGACATGGAGGTCTTCCTGCTGGGTGGCGGCCATGAGGGGCCGCATGGCGGGGGTACGGCCGCGGGCGCGGGCCGGTCAAGCAGCATCGCTCGCGGCGTGGTTGGCAAGCGCCAGCCGAGCTGGCTACGGAAGGGCTGGAGCCGCGGTTGCGGCGCCAGTGCGCGAGGATGCGATGCGGATACTGCTGATGGGTGCGACGGGGATGGTAGGTTCGGGCGTGCTTCGGGTGCTGCAGGACGACCCGTCGATGACCGAGGTGGTCGTGGTGGGCCGTCGAAGCTGCGGCGCAGCGGGCGGCAAGGTGCGCGAACTGCTGGTGGCCGACCTGTCTGCGGTGGAGAGCGTGGATGAGGCTGCGCTTGCGGGGCTCGACGGCTGCATCTGGGCGGTGGGCGTGAGCTCGATGGGCATGACCGAGGCGGCCTACGCGGAGGTGACCGAGAGGCTCACGCTTCGCTGGGCAGCGCGGCTGCTGGAGCTCAACCCGTCGATGGCCTTCTGTTACTGCTCGGCCGCGGGCGCGGATGGCGGCACGATGTGGGCGCGGGTGCGCCGGCGGGTCGAGGGGCCGCTGTCGACGATGGGGTTCAGCCACGCGGGCTGCGTGCGGCCTGGGCTCATCTCGCCGATCCCAGGCTTCCGCCACCGGGTGGCGCTGTTTGCGCTGGGGCTGCGACTGTTCGGGCCACTCTTCCCTGCCCTGATTTCGCTGGTGCCTGGCTATGCGACCAGCTGGGAGCGGCTGGGGCGGACGATGATTCGGGTCGTCAAGGGAGAGGCCGACCGGTTCATCCTGGAGTCGTCTGACATCAACCGGTTGGGACGGGCATGAGTCGCCGCGGGCAGCTCCGGCTGCTGCTGGTT
>CAIQPA010000265.1 GCA_903873545.1 uncultured delta proteobacterium | reverse complement strand
CTGGCACTGAATCCGGCCGGCGAGGCGCTCGAGTCGTCGGGCCAAGCCTACAAGCAGTTCTTCGACTCGGTCCGGAGCGGCATGAGCCGTAACGGCAAAGGGTCGCTCACGGTTCAGACGACGCCAGCCGGTTTGGCAGTGAGTGTAGATGGGCAGCCTCGCGGCAATGGTCCCGTTACGCTTGAGGATCTGCCGGTGGGCGACCACTGGGTAACGGTCGCAGGTGAGGGCGGACAGTTCTCCGGCCAGGTCATCAATGTGCAGCGAGGCCGTACCGCGCTCGCAAAGATCGATATCGGCCGCACGGGTGGTGGAGGAGCCGGCGGCGTGGAGCCGCGCTACCTCCGCTCGCTCCGGTCGGAGGTGGCTGGCGGCGCAATTGGCGACGGCCTGCTGCCCTACATGAAGGAGCTGACGGCCCGTCAGGGCGCCAAGTTCGTCGTCGTGGGCGTTGTGGTGAAGCGGGCCGACGGCTTTGAGGCGCTCACCTTCGTCTATCGCGCCGAAGATGGGCTGTTTGCCAATGGGCCGAAGCAGAAGTTCAACAAGGAGCTCAGCAATGTCTCGTCGGGCGCCTATTCGCTCGCCGCGGGCGTGGCGACCGCGCTCCAGCGCTTTCCTGCTACCGACCTGGTGAAGGGCACGCCGATTTTGCCGCCAGAGGCGCTCGCGCCCGTCGTTGCGGCTCCCGCCGCGGCCCCGATGCAGCCGGCTGCTGCGCCCATGATGGCCATCCCTACCTACGAGCCCCCCGCGCCGGTAGCTGTCGTTGCTCCGCCGGCTCCGGTTGCGCCTGCGCCTGCGCCCAAGCCTGCTCCTGCCGCTCCGGCCTACACCGCGCCTCCCGCGCCCAAGCCTGCGCCCGCTGCGCCTGCCTACACACCGCCACCGGCGGCACCTGCCTACACGCCTCCTCCGGCGCCTGCCTACACTGCGCCCAAGCCTGCGCCCGCTCCGGCCTACGGCCAGGCACCGGCTTACGGTCAGGCTCCCGCCTACGGTCAGGCTCCTGCCTATGGCGCGCCCGCACCGGCCTATGGTCAGGCACCGGCCTATGGGGCACCCGCTCCTGCCTATGGTCAGGCGCCGGCCTATGGCGCGCCCGCTCCGGCCTACGGCCAGGCACCGGCCTACGGACAGGCACCGGCCTACGGCCAGGCACCGGCCTACGGACAGGCACCGGCCTACGGACAGGCACCGGCCTACGGTCAGGCACCGGCCTACGGTCAGGCACCGGCCTACGGTCAGGCTCCCGCTTACGGGACGCCCGCTCCGGCCTACGGACAGGCTCCGGCCTATGGAGCTCCCGCTCCTTCCTACGGTCAGGCTCCGGCTTATGGAGCGCCGGCCCCCGCATACGGGACGCCCGCTCCTGCCTACGGCCAGGCTCCGGCTTATGGAGCGCCGGCCCCCGCATACGGGACGCCCGCCCCCTCCTACAGCGCGCCCGCTCCGAACGCCGGCTACCCCTCCGCGAACTACACGCCGCCCGGCCAGCTGCCGATCGAGGAGCCCGCGCCTGAGCCCGCGGTGCCTGATATCTACGGCGACCTGATGGAGGAGCCGAGCGAGTCGTTCATGAACAAGCCCGTGGTCTGGTACTCGGCGGCCGGTGTGGTCGCCGCGACGGTTCTCACGGTGGTCCTGATGCAGCCCGAAGATGCGCCCGCCACAACGGCGCGCCCCATCCTTTCTTGGTAACCGAAGCTCGGAGACTCACGATGGCATCCAACCTGTCGGCTCCTGCGAGCCGTATCCTCGCGCTGACGCTGTTTGCTGCGGCAACTGCTGCTGGCTGCGGCGAAGAGGCCGCACCGGCCGCGCCCAAGCTCTTCATCTACGGTCCGGGCGGCTACGCCTCGTTTGGCAACGATGCGGTCGTTCCGTCCGAACTCGCAGTTCAGACCTACGAGGGCACCGCTCTCCTGCAGTATACTCCCAGCGCCTACTCGGCCGACGCCGGAGGCTCGCTCACGCTCCCCTCCATCGACCTTGCGGGCGAGACCTGGATGAGCGTCGAGGGCTTCAACAGCGATGGTACGCTCTGGCTTGGAAGCTCGCCGTTGATGTTGGTGGACGGTCAGGCGGTGCCGGGCACGATCCCTGTCTTCACGGGGCCGCCGAACCGCTTCTTCTCTGCCTACGATATCGGCTACGGCGACAACTTCGACCCCATCTCGGTCTCAACGAATGGGGATCCGCTCGGGCGTACAAGCCAGTTTGTAGAGAGCGCCGGTCGTGCGGGTGCGGCCATCGCGCCGGCGCCGAGCGGGAAGGGCTACTATGTTGTTGGCGGCGCCTCCTACAGCGCCGGTGCGCTCTCCAGCCTGAGCGGTAACATCGAGTGGTACGATCCCTACGACGGCCGCTTCAAGCTGGTGACGGAGAAGGGCTGCGACGGGGAACCCGTGGACTGCGCGGTCAAACTCGACAGCCCGCGTGCCTTCCACTCGGCGAACATCATCAGTGGCGGCCGGCTCTTCGTTGCCGGCGGCCTCACGACGGGCGCTTCGGGGCCCGAGGCAACCGCGAGCGTTGAGGTCTTCAAGGTCTCGGGCGCAACCGCGGAGCGGGTGAATTCGGGCGTTCCGTTCGAACTCCTGACCCCCCGGGCCTTCCACACCGCGACGCTCTTTGACGACGGATCGCTCCTGTTTGTGGGTGGCTTCTCGGGCTCCGTAGCGGCACCTGGAACCTTCCCGACTGTGCTTGAGTTCTGGGACCCTCGGAATGCCAGCGACATGCAGGAGTCGGCGACGCAGCTCAACAAGGCGCGCGCCATGCACACCGCCTCCTTCATCCCGCAGCGGGGCCACGGCCTTCTGGTTGCAGGCGGCCGGACCAACACTGAGGTCGTGGCCGAAGGCTCCATCATCTACAAGCAGAAGAATGCGACCGACTTCTCCATCTCTCCCTGGTCGGTGGGCAGCTGTGCCGAAGGTTCGCCGCTTTGCCGTTGGGGTCACACGGCCACGCTGGTGAAGTGTTCGGAGGAGATGCCTCGGGTCATGTTCACGGGCGGATACGCCGCGCTGGGCACGGGCGCCAACAGCCTCTTCGTTGGTACTTCGCCCATCGACAAGATCGGCCTCTTCAACGCGGCGTGGCTCTTGGCCTCGCAGCCGGCGCCCGCTGACTTCACGCGGAATGCGAACATCCTCGCGCCGGACAGCGGTCTCGCCTTCGGCTTCGGGTCAAGTGCGGCGTTTGGGCTGACAAATCTGATTCAAGTGGGCGATCCTCCGCTGGTGACGGATGTCAAAGTTATCGACTTCGTCGTCGCGGGCGGCCTCGACGCATCGGGCAACCCTGTTGCCACGGGGCGGCGCATCTCGGTGGACTACGGCACCTGCGAGCCCACCTCTTCTGTTGCTGCCGACCTGACCACGCCCAGGGCCTTTGCAACGGGCCTGCGCAACGAGGGTCAGGCGCTCATCTTCGTCGGAGGAGCGGGCGGCGCCACGGGTGCGGCAGACTGGTTCTACGGCGACAACTTCAAGTTCGCGACGAACTAGGCTCCGCGGCGGAGTGTGCTGCCGCCGCAGGAATCTTCGGCACTGGTGCAAAGTGTTGCCGCTCGATCGGCAATACACTACGCGAAAGGACCCTTTCCACGGGCGGCTTGGCCGCTTGCAGGGCGGGGATTTTTCGCGATCGCGGCGCTCGGGTGAGGTCTGTCAAAGGCCGATGGAACCCGCAGCGCAGTCTATCCTTGCGCGCTACGAACCCGGGTCCTGCCATGCGGTCTAACTTCTCGCTTCTCTCTCACTCTCCTTCGCACCTTTTGCTGAGGGCGCTGGCGATTGTTCTCTTTGTTGCGGGGCTGGTTCCTGCGCAGGCCAACGCAGTTGTCGCGGGCGCCCGTCCGGCCGCCTTCCAGAACTACTCGATCTTCGGCGACTACAACGTCATCGGCAATACGATGATGTCGAACACCGCTTCGTCGCCGTTGGTCAACAGCGTCCTGCTGACCTCCTCGTCGAGCGATGTGTCGGGTGTGCCGACGAGCGCGGCAATCGAGGGGGCCTACCTCTTCTGGACCGGCAGCACCGACCCGGCGGTCGGAACAGACCAGAGCGTGAGTTTGCAACTCGCCAACGGCCGGACGGCGACGGTCAACGCCGACACCTGCCGCACGCTGAGCGTGGATGTGGGCGGCGGCACCGTGGACTACTTCTACTGCCGCGCCGACGTTTCGGCGCTGCTTACCGCCAATCCAGGCGCTGCGGGCGGCCCCAACGGCCGCTACACGGTGAGCGGCCTCTCGGCGCTTCGTGGCCAGCTCAACGGCGGCGGCACCTGCATCAATCCCAACTGCCAGGCCTTCTTTGGTGCCTGGTCGATGGTCACCATCTGGTCGAGCGCTTCGGAGACAACGCTCCGCGATGTGAGCCTCTTCGACGGCTTCCGCGCTGTCGACGAGACCAACGCCTCGGCTGGTATCGACACCTACTCTCTGACCGGCTTCACGGTCGCCTCGCCCCCCAACGCCCGCTTCACCGTTTTTGCCCTTGAGGGCGATGCGGTGCTCGGCGTTCCGCCGCAGGATGTAGACGGCACGGCGCCCTGCACCACCTGCTTCGACTACATCAAGTTCAACGGAACGAAGCTCTCCAATGCTTCAAATCCCGCGAACAATGCCTTCAATTCAACCATCCCGACGGGTTCGGTACTGGGCGTCGACATCGATACCTACGATGTCAGTTCGCTGGTCACAGCCGGCGCAACCTCGGCGGCCATTGAGATTGGCTCAGGCGATGGCAACACCGCGACGGGGCAGAACAATGGCTCCGGCGGAGGCGAGCTCTTCATCATTGGCTTCAACGTCATCTCGGTGAACCGGGCTGCACCTAGCTTCCGCACCTCGACGACGCGCAAGTCGGTTGTGCCGACGACGGCGGCGCCAGGCGACATCCTATTCTACACCATCGATGTGACCAACGACGGCTCAGCCAACGGCACCAACGTCATCGTCCGCGACGCCATCCCCGCCAACACCACCTACATCGCCGGCTCGACCCTGCTCGATGATGTGCTGGTCCCCGATGTCTCCGGCCGCTCCGCCATCGTTGCCGGCCTCAACGTTGGGACGATTCCTCCGACCGGTGACAACAGCCGGCGCATCACCTTCCGCGTGCAGGTCAACGCAGGTGTCACGAGCGGCACCCTCATCAACAACAGCGCAAACATCTCCGCTGCCGAACTCACCGAGGTGCAGCCGACCAACACGGTTACGACCACGATAACGTCGCCCGCAGTTCGGACGCCGACAAAGACCTTCCTCGACCTCAACGGCGGGCAGGTCGAGCCCGGCGATGCCATCACCTACACGGTCTCCATCCTCAAGGATGCGACCCAGTCGGTAACCGGGCTCGTCTTCCAGGACGACATCACCCCCTTCGCCAACCTGCTCACCGTGAGTGCGGGAGGCTTCACCGACGAGAGCCTGCTCGCGGGCGGCACGAACGGCACCGGACTGGTGAAGATCTCGGGCATCAGCAGCCCCATCGGCTCCGACCGGGTGACGCTCTCCTTCACCGTCCGCATCAAGACGGTCGCCGACCTCATCGCGGCGGGCGTGACATCGGCTGCCATCGACGGCCTTCTCATCTCGAACCAGGGCCGGATCACGGCGCCCTTCCTGTCGTCGCCGAAGCTGACCGATGACCCGACGACTGCGGCCGCCATCGACCCCACAAACTTCTCGCTCTCGGCTGCAGTCAACTTCGACAACACCTCGACCTTCAAGACCATCACCGACCTCAACGGCGGCTTTGCGTTGCCCGGCGATGCGGTGCAGTATGTTATCAGCGTGCGAAACGATGGCTCGGTCGCGGGTGAGATAGACATCACCGATGACCTGCCGGCCAACCTCACCGGCGCCTCGCTCGCCGCGGCGGTCGCAGGCGTGACGCTCCGACCGGCGCCTGTGGGTGCCAACGGCACGGGACGCATCGAGGCCTTCGGGCTCTCCGTCGCCGCCGACTCCACGGTCACCATCCGCATCAACGCCACCATCGCCGCCGCCGCCCCGAACGGTGCCAGCCTGCGCAACACGGCTCAGCTTACCGTCATCGATTTCCCCGACCAGTCGCAGGCGCTGCAGAGTCAGGAGCTGCTCGTCACCTCGGGCCCCGACTTCACCAACGCCACCAAAGCGGTCTCGGGAGGTACGGGTGGATTTGAGCCCGGCGATGTCGCCACCTTTACGATCACGGCCACCAACAACGGTGTCACGGCTGGCGCCAATGTCGTCGTTACGGATGTCATCGACAGCCGCTTCACCGCCATCACGCCGGCCAACGGCGGCACCTACAACGCCGCCACCCGCACCATCACCTGGAACGTCGGCGCGGTTGCCTTGGGCGCCAGCTTTACCGTCGGCTTCACCGCCCGCATCGCCGTCACCGTGACCAACGGTACCACCATCAGCAACCAGGCCTCGATCACCGCCACCGGCCTGACCGCGCCTGTGCTCACCGACGACCCCGCCACCGTTGTGACCGATGACCCCACCACGCTCCTCGTGCAGGCGGTGCCGGCACTCACGCTCACCAAGTCGGTTACAGACCTCAACGGCGGCGCCTTCGAGCCGGGCGACACCGTCCGCTACACGCTTGCGCTCAACAACGCAGGACGGGCTGCCGCCACGGGCGTCATCATCCGTGACCCGCTCCCGGCAGCGACCTTCACCGGCATCGCGGCTTCGTCGGGCGGCACGCTTGCCGGCACCGCCGTCACCTGGAACGCCACCACCACGCCTGCGCTTGCCTCGGTCGATCCAGGCGAGACCGTCACGCTGACCCTCGATGCGACGCTCCTCGCCACGGTCGTCGACGGCTCCACCGTCTCCAACCAGGCGGCACTCACGGGCGCTCCGGCTCAGGCCCTCTCCAGCGACGATCCCACGACCGCTGCGGCCGCAGACCCGACCACCTTCACCATCAACGCCTCGGCCGAGCTGTCGGTCGCAGAGAAGAGCTTCGTTGACGCCAATGGCGGCGAGCCGCAGCCGGGCGATACCATCACATGGTCGATCCGCCTCGTGAACACGGGCAGCGGTCCCGCCCGCGACGTGGTCATCACCGATGTTGTCGATGCCAACCTCACCAACGTGAACGCTGCCCCCGAAGGCGTCTTCGACACGGCGACGCGCACCATCTCCTGGACGCTTGCAGACACCATCGCGGCAGGCGCGGAGCGGACGGTAACCTTCACCTCCGTCATCGCGGCCGGACTGGCCGACGGTACCGTCATCTCCAACCAGGCGACCATCGAGAGCCCCGACCTGACCGCAGCCGTCGTCACGGACGACCCGGCGACTGCCACCGCTGCG
>CAIQPA010000264.1 GCA_903873545.1 uncultured delta proteobacterium | reverse complement strand
TGAAGGAGGTCTATGCGCCGGCCAACAGCAGCGTTGGTGCGCTCCGGCTGCGGCTGGTGGGCGTGAAGAATGTTGACCCTTCATCGGCCGGCTTTGCGCTGATGGTCGAGGATGCGAAGACGCCGGGTAAGCGGGTGCTGAACCCGGCTGTGGTGCTCGACCTCGACTACTGGGAGGCGATGCCGAAGCGGAGCGGGGTGGAGGCGTGAGCGGCGCCAAGAAGGCGGCCCCCTGGCTCATCCGGACCTACGCTGGATTCGGCGACGCGGCGCAGACCAACGAGCGGTTCCGCGAGAACCTGGCGAAGGGGCAGACGGGGCTCTCGGTGGCCTTCGACCTACCGACGCAGAACGGGTACGACCCCGACCATCCGCTGTCGGCGGGCGAGGTTGGGGGCACCGGCGTGGCAGTCTCGCACCTAGGCGACATGCGCCGGCTGTTTGAGGGGCTCGACCTGGGCCGTATCAACACCTCGATGACCATCAACGCGACGGCCCCCTGGCTCTACGCCCTCTACCTGGCCGTCGCCGAAGAGCAGGGCGTTCCGCTGCCTGCGCTGCGCGGCACGACGCAGAACGACCTGCTGAAGGAGTATGTGGGGCGCGGCACCCATATCTTCGAGCCCAACGCCTCGCTCCGGCTGCAGACCGACCTCATCGCCTTTGCGGCGGCCCACACGCCCAAGTGGAACCCGATGAATGCCTGTGGCTACCACTACATGGAGAGTGGGGCGACGCCGGCAGAAGAGATCGGCTTTGCCGTCGGCAACGCTATGATGGTGCTCGATGCGGTGCGGCCGCGGGTGAGCGCCGAGCAGTTTGCGACGGTGGTGGAGCAGCTGTCGTTCTTCATCAACAGCGGCATTGAGCTGGTGCCGGAGATTGCCAAGGTGCGGGCCTACTCCAAGCTCTGGCCGGCCATCTGTGAGGAGTTCTACGGGCTGCCGAACATGAAGTGGCGGGCGGGTTGCCAGGTGCGGTCGCTCACGCTGACCGAGCAGGTGCCGGAGGTGAACATCGTCCGCATCGCCTACCAGTCGCTACCGGTGTTGCTGTCGGCCGGCGCGCGGGTGCGGGCGCTGCAGCTGCCCGGATTCCGCGAGGCGACGGGGCTGCCCGACGCAGCCGAGCAGGCGCTCTCGCTCCGGACGCAGCAGGTGCTGATGTATGAGACGGGGCTGACCGACTACGAGGATATCTTCGAGGGCAGCGTGGTCATCGAGCGTGAGACGGCTCGGACGATGGCCGCTGCGCGCGAGGTGGCGCTGGAGCTTCGGGCGCAGGGCTTCGAGCGGTCGATCGGCTTCATCGCGCGGCGGCTAACGCAGAACCTGGTGGAGGCCTCCGCGGCGCTCGAGCGGGGCGAGCGGCTCCGGGTAGGGGTGAACGCCTTCACGGGCGAGCTGAACATTGCCCGCAAGCCGCGGTATGAGGACGACAGCGCGGAGCGGGCGGTGGGCGCGGCGCGTCAGGTGGCCGGCGTCGCTGCTTGGCGCGCAGCCCGCGATGCGGGCGCGGTGGCCTCGGCACGCGAGCAGCTCGAGGCCGCGGCTCGCTCGGGCGCCAACCTGGTGGAGGCCTCGCTGGTGCTCGCCAAAGCAGGCGGCACGACGGGCGAGTGGACCGAGACCTTGGCCCGCGCCTTTGGCGGTCGCTACCAGGCCACAATCGGCAGCGATGTTGCGGCCTACCGTCCGTTGAACCTGCCCACAGCGGCGCGACCCTACCGGGTCTTCCTCGCCAAGAGCGGGCTCGACGGCCATGTGAATGCGGTGAAGCTGCTGGCCTATGCCTGCCGGCAGTCGGGCATGGAGGTCATCTACTCGGGGCTGCAGCAGACGCCCGCGGCGATCGTGAGCGGCGCGGTGCAGGAGGGAGCCGAGGTCATCGGCATCTCCTGTCTCTCTGGCGCCCACCTCCATGTGGCGCGGGAGGTGATGGCGGCGCTTGCGGCGCGCGGCATCAGCGACCTTCCGGTCGTCATGGGCGGCATCATCCCGGACCACGACGCGGCGACGCTTCACGAGCTTGGCATTGCGGCCGTCTTCACCCCCAAAGACAGCGATGTGGGTGCGATTGTGGGGCGGCTCATCGCGCTTGCCGAAGGCTCCCCACCTTGACAGAAGGGGGGCGCGTTGTTTCTAACGGCGCACCCCCGATGATGGTCGGCGCCGGCAGTTCGCCGGCAGTCGCAGTCGGGTGTCTGAGGTGGCCGTGTTCTATGTTGTCTATGTAGAGGTGGAGGCCGAGACGGCCGCGGCGTGGGAGGACTACATGCGTGGTCACCACATCCAGGAGGTGGTCGACACGGGCTGCTTTACGGGCGCGGTCTTCGCCGCACTGGACGAGTCGCCTGCTGGCAAGCGGGCCTTCCGTACCATCTACATGGCCGACGACCGGGCCGCGGTGGATCGCTACTTTGCGACCTTTGCCGCCGGCCTCCGTGATGACCACAACCGCCGGTTCGGCAGTCAGGTATCCGCGCGCCGCGAGGTGCTCGAGGTGATTTCGAGATTTGCGCCCACGGCGCCCGCAACAGGAGAGTGAAGATGGCTCGTTCGCAAGCGCTTGGTTTGATGTCGGTGGAGGCGGTGCACTTCTATGTGAAGACGCTCGACCGCGCCCGTGCCTTCTGGGTGGATAAGATGGACCTCGGCTGGATTGGTCAGAGCACGGAGGCCTGGGAGGCGAAGGCCGGCGAGCGCTCGATTGCGCTCCGGGCCGGCAACGCCACCTACCTCTGCACCGAGGCGCTGCAGCCGCGGAGCGCAGCGGGCCGGTTCCTCAACCACCATCCCGACGGCGTCGGCGAGCTCATCTACCGGGTCGAGGATGTGGAGCGGACCTTCAAGACGCTCAACGAGCGTGGCGCAGCCATCCTGAACAACATCGAGACCCACACCAGCGAAGATGGCACCCTGCGCCGCTTCTCCATCGCGACGCCCTTCGGCGATGTGCTCTTCACCTTCCAGCAGCGTGACGGCTTCCGCGAGATCGCGCCCGGCATCGCCCACTTCGAGGCGCCCAAGGGCGGCACCAACCGCTACGGCTTTGCCGAGGTTGACCACATCACCAGCAACTTCATGACGCTCAAGCCCATGCTGCTCTGGGCCAAGGATGTGATGGGCTTTGAGGAGTACTGGGGCATCGAGTTCCACACCGAGGATGTCTCGCCGGAGCGGGAGACCGGTTCGGGCCTCAAGTCTGTGGTGGTCTGGGACCCGCACAGCGGCATCAAGTTCGCCAACAACGAGCCCAAGAAGCCCTTCTTCGACCGCTCGCAGATCTACACCTTCATCGAAGACAACCATGGGCCCGGTGTGCAGCACACGGCGCTCACGGTTCGCGACATCATGGACGTCGTTCCCATGATGCGGGAGAACGGCGTGCCCTTCATGCCCACGCCCGGCAGTTACTACGAGATGCTGCCGGCCCGCCTGGCGGAGTCTGCGATTGTCATCGACGAGACCATGCCGGAGCTGGCCAAGCGCGAGGTGCTGGTGGATGGCGAAGGGCCGGGCAAGTACATGCTCCAGATCTTCTGCAAGGACTTCGGCAACATCTTCCAGTCGCCCGACGCCGGCCCCTTCTTCCTGGAGATCATCCAGCGCAAGGGCGACCGTGGCTTTGGCGGCGGCAACTTCCGCGCGCTGTTTGAGTCCATTGAGCGTGAACAGCAGGCGACGGGTCGCATCTAACCAGCGGAGGCAGCGATGATTCAGCGGCTCGTAGCGGGCGAGGTCCCGGCCAAGCATCACATCAAGTTCACCGA
>CAIQPA010000263.1 GCA_903873545.1 uncultured delta proteobacterium | reverse complement strand
CGGCACCGCAGACCACCGACTGGGCTGAGCTTCTCCGCTGGCGGATGAAAGAGAACCTGCCGGGCCAGTTCCCCTTCACCGCAGGCGTCTTCCCCTACAAGCGCGAGGGCGAAGACCCGACCCGCATGTTTGCCGGCGAAGGTGGCCCCGAGCGGACCAACCGCCGCTTCCACTATGTCTCCAAGGGGCAGCTGGCGGCGCGCCTGTCGACGGCCTTTGACTCGGTCACGCTTTACGGCCGCGACCCGGACCGACGGCTCGATATCTGGGGCAAGGTTGGCAACTCGGGCGTGAGCGTCGCGACCGTGGACGACGCCAAGCGGCTCTACTCGGGCTTCGACCTCGGCGCGCCGACCACCAGCGTCTCGATGACCATCAACGGCCCTGCGCCCATCATCTTGGCGATGTACTGTAACGCAGCCATCGACCAGGCCGTGGAGAAGCGGCTGGCTGCGACCGGCCGGCTCGAAGAGGTGGTCGCGCGGCTCGACCGCGAAGGGCGGCGCGCCCCCTACCGGGCTGCAGAGCTGCCGGAGGGCCACAACGGGCTCGGCCTCGCGCTGCTCGGCGTCTCGGGCGACGAGGTGCTCTCTGCGGAGGAGTATGCAGAGGTGAAGGCTGCCACGCTCCGGCAGATTCGTGGCACCGTGCAGGCCGACATCCTCAAGGAGGATCAGGCGCAGAACACCTGCATCTTCTCGACCGACTTCTCGCTCAAGTTGATGGGCGACATTCAAGCCTACTTCGTTGAGAAGCAGGTGCAGAACTTCTACTCCGTCTCGATCTCGGGCTACCACATCGCCGAGGCCGGAGCGAACCCCATCACCCAGCTCGCCTTCACGCTCGCCAACGGCTTCACCTTCGTGGAGTACTACCTGTCGCGCGGCATGAAGATTGACGACTTTGCGCGCAACCTGAGCTTCTTCTTCAGCAACGGGCTCGACGCCGAGTATGCGGTCATCGGCCGCGTGGCGCGCCGCATCTGGGCCATCGCGATGCGCGAGAAGTATGGCGCCAATGAGCGGAGCCAGCAGCTCAAGTATCACATCCAGACCTCGGGGCGGTCGCTGCATGCGCAGGAGATCGACTTCAACGACATCCGGACCACGCTGCAGGCCTTCTATGCCCTGGCCGACAACTGCAACAGCTTGCACACCAACGCCTACGACGAGGCCATCACCACGCCCACCGAAGAGTCGGTGCGGCGGGCGCTCGCGATCCAGCTCATCAGCAACCGTGAGCTCGGCCTGCTCTTCAACGAGAACCCGCTCCAGGGCAGCTACCTCATCGAGCAGCTGACCACGATTGTAGAGGAGGCGGTGCTCGAGGAGTTCGACCGGCTCACCGAGCGCGGCGGCGTACTCGGCGCCATGGAGCTCATGTACCAGCGTGCGAAGATTCAGGAAGAGTCGATGCACTACGAGCACAAGAAGTTCAGCGGCGAACTGCCCATCATCGGCGTCAACACCTTCCTCTCGCCGAACCCGCCGGAGGGCGTCGTGGAGATCGAGGTAGCGCGCGCGACCGACCCAGAGAAGCTGGAGCAGATCGAGGGGCTCGAGGCCTTCAAGCGGGCGCGTGCCGACCGCTCCGGGCCGGCGCTGGCGGAGCTCAAGCGGGTGGCGATTGCGGGCGAGAATGTCTTCGAGACGCTGCTCGAGACGGTCAAACACTGCTCGCTCGGGCAGGTCACCGAGGCGCTCTTCTCGGTCGGTGGTCAGTACCGGCGGGGCATGTAGTGGAGCAGAGCGCCGCCACCTGCACCACCGACGTCGACGCCGCTGCGCTCGATGCACTCGCCAACACGGGCCGCGTGGTCGTGGCGATGTCGGGCGGGGTGGACAGCTCCGTGGTGGCCGCGCTGCTGCACCGCGAAGGGCATCAGGTAGTCGGCATCTCGATGCGGCTCTACGGCAAGGTGACGGCGGAGATCGGCAAGAGCTGCTGCTCGCCCGACGACCTCAACGATGCCCGCGATGTGGCCGCGCAGCTCGGCTTCCCCTTCTACGTGGCCAACTACCAGGAGGCCTTCCGGCGCATGGTGGTGGACTACTTCGTGGACGAGTACCGGCGCG
>CAIQPA010000262.1 GCA_903873545.1 uncultured delta proteobacterium | reverse complement strand
GCGTCGAAGTAGACCTCCGCATCGGTATCGTTGCAATCGACAGCCGAAGCGCCGCCGGCAGCGGTGCAGCCGCCCAGGCCCACGCCGTCGCCGTCACGGTCGAGACAACTCGTGCAGCTGCCGAGGGTGGGGAAGCAGAAGGTGCCCTCCTTGGGGGTTCCGAGCTGGTCTTCGCCCGTGCCGGGGATGCGGCAGGCAAAGCCGGTGGGGCAGGCGGTAGGGGCGGTGGCATTGCAGGCCACGAGGCAGCGGCCCGCATGCTGATCGGCGGCCTTGCCGGAGTAGGGGGCGTCGTCGATGCAGGCCGAGCTGTTCTCACACTTGTCGGTGGCGGAGCAGCTGTCGCAGAAGTCGGGCGAGTAGGCAGCGGCCCGCTCAAAGGGGGGGCGGCAGAGGGAGCCGTAGACGGCTCCGACGGTGAGCTCGCCGGTGTTGGGGACAAAGGGGAGCCCGCTCGCAGGATAGGGAGAGGCGCCCGCATAGACGAGCTGACAAGACCAGGGGGAGCTGTTGGCGCCCACGCGCAGGCCCAAGGCACAGACCTCGGGGTGGTCTGTACAGCCGAGCGAGCAGACGCCGGCCTTGTTGGCGGGGATGACATCGAAGCCCGGCAGCGTCTTGATGGGCACGGTGATCTGGGTGCCGCCAGGCAGCGCCCGGTTGAGGGTGAGGGCGGTCTGACAGCTGCCCATGCCGTTGGGGCAGTCGAGGGAGGTGTTGCAGTAGGAGAAGCTGGTGATGCCAAGGTCGCCCTGGCTACGGGTGCTGCCGGTGGCGTCGAGCGAGAGGATGTCTTCTGCATCCACCCCCGCGTCGGAGTTGGGTGCGTCTACCTTCACATCCTCGGGCGCCGAAACCGCACCGGTGTCTGGCGCAGGGGCAGCAGAGCCCTCTCCGGGCGTAGCCACGGGCAGATCGGCATCAGGCGCACAACCGGGCGTAGCGAGCAGGAGAGCAGAGAAGAGGAGGGCCGCGCGGGTGGCGCGAGCGAAGGGGAAGACAGACATGGGATCGACTCCGGAAGAGCGTAAGAGCGAGGTTCAGGGTGCCGGCGACCGGCCGCACAAAGGGGCCGGACTAGAGGCTGTTGGCGCAGTCCGAGGTCGAGCTGAAGATGTCTTGGTAGGAGAAGGTGAGGCCCAGCTCGATGTCGTCGAGGTTGGCCCAGTTGATGGCCTGGTTGGCGGGCACGGAGGGGTCGATGATGAGGGTGTAGTCGCCCGCCAGCGGCAGGCCGGCGAAGGTGACATTGCTTGAACCCATCTCGCCCACGCCCGCGACGGGCGAGGCGGCACGGCCGTTGACGACGAAGCTGGTGATGGGGCCAAAGGTGGCGTCGCCCTGCCCGAAGGTCTCCACATAGGCCTGGATGCCGGGCTGGCAGGAGTAGGTCTGGCTGTTGCCGTTGTAGAGGAGGGTGGCGTAGGGCTGGCCGCTGCCAAGGTCGCTACCCACAAGGTGGAGGGCGATGCCGGCCACCTTGGCGTTGCAGGTGGCGCGGAGGTTGGCGAACTGGCTGAGCCCAAGGTTGAAGTTGACCACCAGCAGCGCGCTGTTGCTGGCCACCTGGTCTGCGGTCTGGGAGACGGTGTAGCGCATGGTGGCCGTCGCGGGGAGGTTGCTCTGCGCGAGGGTCTGCTGGAATCGTTCCGCCGGGGTGAGCGTCCGGGGGGGCGTGAAGTTGGAGTCGACTTGCGACGTGCGCAGGCCCAGCAGGTCGTTGCGAAGCGAGACGGTGCCGTCTTGCAGGTTGGTGGCGCCGCCGCACTGGCCCTCAAGGTCGGTGAGGCGGTCGGCGATGGCCCGGAGCTGGTAGGTGTTGCGGGCGAGGAGGATCGACATCCGCTCGTTGTAGAAGGGGCGGACGGCGGCATATTCGAGCGCAACGAGCCAGTCGTTCATCTTGCGCTTGGCCCTGTCGAGCTCCCGCTCGGCCTCGGCCAGACCGTTGGCGGCAAAGAATACGGCCTGGGGGCCGGCGACGAGCTGGGCGATCTGCTGGCGCTGCAGCCGGCGCATCTCGAGGGTGGCCCGCTCCTGACGGGCTGCCTCGACCACCATCGCATAGCGGGAGATGGCGGTTACGACCGAGCTCTTCATCTGCAGTTCGCTCTGCGCAGCACCCACCAGGTCTTCTGCAAGCTGCAACGAGGCCTCTAGCATGGCGGTCCGTGCCTCGATCTCTTCTTCATACTTGTCGTCAACATCCCGCTTGGCGGTCTCGTAGCGCTCGTCGTTCTCGACAGTCAGGGTGTTGGCGCCGCTGAGGGTGTTGAGCGAGGCCTTCAAGTCATTGATGGTCTCGTCAAGGTCCATGTAGGCGGCCGTATACTCGGTCGTCGCATCCGACGCCTCCGCTGCCAAGGTAATGGCGCGCAAGATTCTCGCAGCCCATGTGTGCGTAATCTCGTACTTTGCCGCTACTACGTCCGCAGTTCGCTCAATGGACATCGAAGCGCCCTCGCCAGACAGATTGACGGCGCATTTAACAGCACCCAATCGAACAGCCACGCCTGCTGTGGTGTCAGGGCAATCAGAGGCTTTCTCCGTTACTGACGCTGTCGCATCTGCGGCTGCCTTTAGAGAAAGGCCAACTGAAGTTGTTATGCTTTCTTCACCTGCATCAGCAAGTTCAATCACATTGGTTGCGGTTAGTGTCGCCAGCTTGATCGCAAATGCAGAAGTCAGAATCTCCTGCTTTTGTTTGGCCCGCTTGATCTTCTCTTCGGTGAGCTGCGTTTCGCCTTGCTCATCTTGCTCCGTTTGTGTGATCAGGCCCTTATAATCCTCGTTGATCTTATCAACCAACTCCATGCGCTCTTCGCGATCGGCGGTAATATCTGCCACGGTCGGGATCGTCTCCAGATGCCGCGTGTAGCGGCCCGCAATCGTTTCGCGGTAGGTGGTTGCCTGCTTCGCATCGCGACCGGCGGCTCCTACCGCCAAAATGGCCAAACCGCCCTCCGAGGGTGCGGCAGCGCTCTCAAAGCCCTCCACGCTGCGCGGCGAGCGATTGGCGAGCGCAATCTTCGACTGCCTGAATCCACAGACGCCTGCCTCCCACGAGGTGTCGCAGAGCGGGTTGGCGGCGTCGGCGGGCCGGAGCACATCGCAGCCTACGGGCTGGCCGCAGAGCTCGACGAGCCGCTTCTGGCTCTCGTTCACCGCGTTGTCGAGGTTGGCAAAAAGGTCGGCGTTGCGGATGTCGTTGTCCAGCAGCGTCTGAAGCAGGGTGTCGACCTTGACCGAGGCATCATCGACCGCCTCGAGGGCGGCTTCGTGGCGCTGTGCGAGCACGCCGCGGCTGGCCTGCTCGGGGTCGAGCGAAGAGGAGACCGCCAGCTCGCCGTCGCGGGCAAACAGGAGCTCGTTGAAGGTATTGGTGAGGGCCTCGTAGCGGAGCAGCAGGGTGTTGAGCCCGGCCGCGATGGGGGCGGCCTCGGCCGCCTTGCCGGCCTCTCTGTGGAGCTGGATGATGACGGCCGCGGCGCGGTACATCTCGCCGAGGTAGCCGGCCACCTCGTTGGCCTTCACCCGGCGCTCGCCGTCGAGGCGGTAGACCTCGTTCCAGCGCTGCGCGGCGAGCGAGAGGGAGTCTGCTGTGGCGGTCCAGGAGCCGACCATGGCGATGAGGAGCCGGTCGCGCTGGTCGATGGAGTCGGCAGAATCGGGCAGACGGCTCAGGAAGGCGAAGCTGCTGGGCTGGAGATAGGTACGCAGTGCCTGAATGTTGGGGCCGAGCACCT
>CAIQPA010000261.1 GCA_903873545.1 uncultured delta proteobacterium | reverse complement strand
CTGCAGGAAGGCCCGCCGGAACCGTCGGAAGATCGCACGAGGCCAGAACGAAGGCCAAGAGCAGCAGGAGGGTGAGCCGGAGACGGTGCAACATGGTTGCCAAAGTAGTCATTTTCAGAGGCGGCGCCAGATGCTTCGGCACAGGCGCAGGCAGATCAGATCAGCCGGCCGAAGTGGAGTGCTGTGACCGCCGCAGCGAGGGCAATCGCCAGTTTGAAGGCTCGCAATGGCAGCCGGTTGGCGAAGGTGGCGCCGAGGTGGCCGCCGACCAGACTCCCGAGCGCGAGCGGCAGGCCTACGCCGAAGTCAACGAGGTCTCTGGCAACAAAGACGGTGAGCGCGCCCAGCGAGAAGACCAGCGTAAGCAGCGACTTGAGGGCATTGGCCTGCGCGGGCGTCACCGCGCCGAGCCGGTAGGCGGCGTAGGCGTAGAGGAGCCCGACGCCCGCCTGCACGGCGCCGCCATAGAGGCCAATGGCCCCAAACAGGGCCAAGGTGGCAGTCCTGGAGGTTGGTTCCGAGGCGGCCGCAGCAGGCGGGGCAATCAGACCGAAGGCGTCAGCCGCGGTGAGCAGCGCGAGCGCGGCGAAGACGATGGCGAGCACTGTGCCGGCCAGTTCGGTCTGCATGAGTGCGGCGGCCTCGGCGCCAACGAGCGTTGCGACGAGCGAGACGGGGAGGAGCCGTAGCGCGAGTTTCCAAGGAATCGCCCGCTTGCGATGCCAGACCACCGTGGCGCTCAGGCTCTGCGCAAGGACGCCGAGCCGGCTCGTCGCGTTGGCTGCCATGGGCGTCAGACCCGACAGCGCAAGGACGGGCAGGCTGAGCAGCGTTCCTCCGCCTGCAACAACATTGACCCAGCCTGCGACCAGCCCCGTCCCGAAGCCGAGGGCTACGAGCGCGGCAGGGCTCACGGCCTGTTGATCGCCACCGCGGCGTCGGGCGCGGGCATCCCCTGCCGGAAGGCGACGGAGAAGGGGGTCAGGCCGGGAGTGCCGAAGAGATGGAGCGGGTAGGCCGGCTGGATTTTTGCGCCGGATGCGTTGTGCGAGCCGAGCGACGGAGCGCCATCGGTGTTCTCGAGCCAGACGGCGCCAGCTCGTACGACGAGCCGCTTGCTACCGTCGGCCGAGATGGATGGGTCGACGCGAAGCAGCGATGGGTCGACGACGTGGGAGGAGATGGCGGGCGCGCTGCCGTCGAGTGCCTCTACACGGAGCTCTCCGCCGCGCAGCACCGACTCGATCACCGTCTGATCTCCGGGCAGCCAGCGGAGCCGCGCTGCTGCCTCATCGGCCTTCCAGCGCACCGCTGTGCCGACGGTTACGCGGCCGTCGAAGAGCCGGACCTTGACGAGCTGCGTCGCGCCGGCGCTGTTCTTCGCCAGCACCGCCAGTTCGGTGGGGCGAACCGACGCATGCACATGGGCCTGATTCTCAAAGAGGACGTAGTCGTAGCCGGCGCAGACCGCGAGGCGTGAGAGGCGGCCGTAGTAGGCGCGGCGTGCGTCACCGGTCGCCGCAGGGACGGGCGACAAGGTGAGGTCGTTTGCGCGCCCCTGGTAGTGGGTGGAGCGGGCGCTGTGCTCGTGCATGGAGTCGAAGCCCTCGGTCACCCGAACGCGGAAGGCGGGGCCCCCGGTAAGCGGGTCTTGCCACTCGCGAGCGACCAGGTCTGCGAGCCTCACGAGCGCAGCGGCAGCCGCGGGGTCCATGAGATAGTCTTCGTCCTGATGGTCGCGGCGGTCGACGGCTGCCTTGGGCGCGGGCGGCCGCACCTCCTCGTTCTTGAACTCCAAACGGTGGAGCGCGCTGCTCCGGCGGAGGTCGCTCAAGGCCGCGAAGGCTCGGTCGCGCTCGAGGCGTTCATCCAACGCGACCTCTCCGACCGCCTCGGCCTCGGTGCGCTGCGGTACGGAGCCACGGGGCGCGAGATTGCCACCCCTGCACGAAGACAGCTCTCGCTCCACTGCGACGGGCTGCGCACGGACGACGAGGTCTCCGAGCTGACGGACCCAGAAGTTGGCCCGCTTGCCGTCGCGGGTGGCCTCGCCGATGCCGACGACGAGATAGGAGTCCATGGAGGGATGCCAGCCGAGCAGCTCGACCGCGGCGCCGGGTTCGACGGGCGTCGCAAGCGGGAGTTCAAGGCGGACGGTCTTCTGCAGCCCAGGGTCCCACGGCGTGATGCGGAAGCGGCCCAGCGTCTTGCCGGGCGGGAGCGCCTCGGTCTGCTCTGCAGTGAGAGCAGGCGAAACCGAGACCTTGAAGACGACCGAGCCTTCGACGGCACCGGGAGGGACCGTCATCGTGAGTCCGCCGGAGCTAACAACTGCCGCAGCCGGACCGACCGTGGCGGTCACCTGCGATGCGGGGAGGTCGTGCCGCGCGATGGCGACCGTTGGCGCAGCCGGTTCGGGGCGCGCAGGGGCCATCACGGCGGGCAGCGTGGGCTGCTCCAT
>CAIQPA010000260.1 GCA_903873545.1 uncultured delta proteobacterium | reverse complement strand
GATCCCCGCGGCCTTTGTGAGCCAGCTGCTGGACGAGACGCTGCTGCTGCCGCTGGCCTTCAGCCATCGGATTCTGGACCTCGACTATCTGCGGCTGGAGCCCACGGAGGCCTTCGGTTTCAAGGAGGCGGGCATCCGCGATGAGGCCGTGACGGCCTGGACAGCGCGGGGGTTTACGCCCTACTCCGCGGGCCAGTGGTACCTTGCCGGCATCGGCCCTGAGGAGGCCGCGCGCTGGCTGGAGGCAGGGGTGCACGACCCCTACGCCGCGAGCCATTTTCACTGGCGAGGGATGTCGCTCGACACCGCCCGCCCGTGGATTCGTACCGGCTTTGGAGGTCGGTCAGCGGTTTCGTGGCACCAGGCCTCGATTCCGGTGGCGGAGGCGGCGCGCTGGCGTCAGTCGGGCGTGCACTACCCGCAGCAGATTCCGCGAGGCCGCTAGCCCGGAGCGGGCCTCTTAGAGGTCTTCTGCCGTCACTGCGGCGGCGACGGTCGGGGCGGTGTGGTAGAGCAGACCCACATTGATGAAGAAGACGTTCTGGGCGAAGTCGCCTGCCGGATTGGGGCTCTTGCTCGGGTCGGTGGGAGCATCGAAGTCCGACGCCTTGGTGGAGCGGTCGGCGTAAAAGATGTTGTTGGCGGAGACCGAGATGTCGAGCGTGGGCATGAGGGCGAAGGTGGCGCCGAGGCCGGCGCTGACCTTGTCCATGTCCATGAGCGAGGGCTCGAGGGCGGTATCGGGGACGGCGTTGGCGTCGTAGCCGAGGTCGGCGAAGAGCTCGGTGCCGTCAGCGAGGTAGTGGGAGTAGCCCGAGCGGACGCCCCATGCATCTTCCCATCGGCGGAAGAGGTTGACGGCGATCCGTGGCTCGTTCGCCGGGTTGACAGCCGAGCCGTCAGGGTTGGTGGCGCAGAACTTGAAGGGGTCGGCGCCATCGAGGACATCTTCGTTGACGAGACACTGCTGGTCGAAGGTGCTCCAGCGGGTGAAGTCGCCGAAGAGGCGGAGTTCGTCGCGGCCGTTGATCCGCTTCTTGAATCCGAGCCGGATGACGTCGGGGAGCGTCGATGTGAGGATGACCTTGTTCACCTCGGGCTCGTCGCCAAACACGTTGGTGAGCTCGCCGTTGAGGACCATCTCGCCGTTGATGTTGGGGCGTGACTGGTAGCTGAGGCCGACCCAGAGGTCGTTCGGGCGGGGCTCCCAGATGAGGCCTGCGCCGATACCCCAGTCGATGCCCTTGGCGTCGATGCGGCTTCGGCCCTCGTTGTAGACGTCGTCCGTGTTGGCCGAGACGCGGGCGCGGAGGGTGTCGATGGAGGTCTGGTAGAGGTTGGCGGAGAGGCCGAGCGTGAGGTGGGCGGCGGGCAAGCGCTGGGCGCCGCCGACAGCGACACCGATGGTCTTGAGGGTGCCGTCGATGGTGAACCAGCGCTGCGGGCCGTCGATGGCGCCGGGGTAGGGGTTGGAGGCGTTGGCGTCGACCTTGTCCCAGGCGGCGGCACCACCGAACGGGACGAAGAAGCCGGCGCCCCAGGCGAAGTTGGGGTTGATGTTGCCGCTCGCGCCGATCATGGGCGAGATGACCTGGTTGGAGAGGGTGCCGGTGCCGCCGTTGGCGGCCAAGAGCGCGGGGTCGTCGGCACGGATATTGTCTTGAACCGTGCCGTCGAGGTCGCGCTCGTAGGTGGCGTTGCGCTGGGCCCAGGTGACGTCGAGGTAGTAGCGCTGGCCAGCCTGCCCGTGGAGGCCTGCGGGGTTGTAGTAGATGGAGGCGGGGTGGCTATCGACGGGGTTGCCGTGGGCGCCGCCGAAACGGGCCACTGCGAAGCCGCTCGCGCTGGCGGTTTGCGGAAGCGCCACTGCGGCGAGGCCGAGGAGCGAGATAGAGGCCAGGGTGCGAGAGAGGACGGAGTTCGTCATGTGGTTCCGTAGCGACAGAGGGTCTCGCAGAGACCCGTTGCGGGAGTCTCCAAGAGCGGTCGAACCTTCCGCGTTGTTTTGCAGTTCGTCAAGAACTGTGCGATGCAGCGCGATACACCCGCCGCCGAGGCATGCCATGAATCTGCGCGTTGCGACTGCTTTGACTCCTACCCTCTTTGTGCTGCTGCTGTCCGTCGGCAGTGCGCTCACCGGCTGTACGACGCCCGACCCCGAGGGGCGGCTTGGGGAGTTCGATGAGGCCCGTGCTGCGGCGGCAGCCGACGCGGCGCAGGACAGCGGCAACGGCGATACGACTATCGACACGGGCGCCGATACGGGCTCGGGCTCGGGCAGCGGCGTGACCTGCACGCCGGCTCCCTTCGATCCCGTCGGTACCTACCTGCTGGGCGTGAATGTCTTCCCGCTCGACCGTCGCGACGAACATCCGCTTCTTATCTCGACAGAGATCGAAGCCGACGGTTCGGGCTCCTACACCTTCACCTTCCAGCCGCTGGCGACCGACGACATCATCGCCGACGACGGCAGCCGCACACCGCGGACGACCGGCGCCCGCGCGCCCGTTGGTACCGCCATCGTGGTATCCGGCGTGACCATCGGCGACGACCGGAGCTTCAACCTCACGGTTGCCGGGCTGCGCATCGTGGGCGAGGCCAACTCACTCACGGGCCGTGACATCCTCGCCGACATCAACTTCGTCGATGCGAGCTTCCGCGACAGCAACTTTGCCTGTGGCAATGTGACCGGACAGGCGAGCGAGCCCATCAGCCTGAGCCTCGCTCCTTCGACCTTCGCCTTCCAGCGGACGACCGACTTCCTCTCAGCCACCTTCCTGGCCGACAACTGCAACGACGCAGCAGAGATTCCGGCTCCGGCGGAGATTTGCGAGGGCTGCACGCCCGCCCCCTTCGAGGCGGTTGGCACCTACCTGCTCGGCGTGAATGTTTTTCCGCTCGATCGTCGCGATGAACACCCGCTGCTGATCTCCACCGAGGTCGCGGCCGACGGCTCCGGCGGCTATACCTTCACCTTCCAGCCGCTTGCGACCGACGACATCATCGCCGACGATGGCAGCCGCACGCCGCGGACGACCGGCGCACGCGCGCCTGCTGGCACCCCGATCGTGGTGACGGGCGTGACGATCGGCGACGACCGGAGCTTCAACCTCACGGTGGCCGGGCTGCGCATTGTGGGCGAGGCAAACTCCCTTACGGGCCGCGACATCCTCGCCGACATCAACTTTGTGGATGCCAGCTTCCGCGACAGCAACTTTGCCTGCGGAAATGTGACCGGCCAGGCGAGCGAGCCCATCAGTCTGAGCCTCGCGCCCTCGACCTTTGCCTTCCAGCGGGCGTCGAACTTCCTCTCGGCCACCTTCCTCGCCGATGCCTGCAACGATGCCGAGCAGATCCCGGCGCCGCCTGAAGACTGCGGCGAGGGCTCGGGTTCGGGCAACTAGGGACGGGCAGGCGGTGCCGGAGGCTTTGCAGCCTTGGGTGCGACCGCCGCTGCGCTGATACGGCCTGCGAGACCGTAGACCTCTGCGGCGATGGGCGCGGCCAGCATGGCGGCAGCGGCCATGACGAAGGGGCCTCCGCGCGAGAGCGAGAGCTGGAGGCGGTGGTCGTCGAGCGCCTCGACCGTCACGAGCTTGAGGGCGTCGGCGACGGTGGCTCCCGCGGAGCCCTCCTCGTCGGCGCTGTGCGTGGCCTTGGCGACGCCCTCCTGGACGGCGTCATGGAGGAGCGAGGCCGCGTCGGCGGCGCCTGTGGGGAGCCAGACCGAGAGCACGGGCGAGAGGTCGGCGCGGAGCGAGAAGGCGACGACCTCGGCGCGGGCGAGGGCCTGCTGCAGGTCGGGGCGGGCGGCATAGGAGACGATGGCGGCGAGGTAGGTTCGGTTGAGCATGAGCGCGAGGAGGGCGTCGGCGGGCGGCAGGGTTGCGCCGCGGCTCCAGCTGCTGGCAGGCGAAGGAGGAGCGGCCAGCCGCGTCGCGATGGAGGGCTCGCCGCGGGCTGCAATCCAGCCGCGCCGCTTGTCGGTCGCGGTGTCGAGGCCGGCCGTCAGCGACTTGACCCAGGGGAGGTCGGCTGCGCCAGGGTGGAGGACGGCGACGCTGGCGTTGGTGGCCTGTTCGATGAAGAAGGCGCCGGAGCCCTCGCTATCGCCCCAGCTGCGGAGGCCAAAGGGGTTGGCACCAAGCGTCTGGGTGAGTTCGTCGGCGTGGAGGGTGAAGGGGAGGAGGCCGAAGAGGCTGGGCAGGTGGGCACGGAGCAGCGCGCCGCTGTCGGCGAGGAGGAAGAGGGCGCCGCCCTTTGTCTCCGCGGAGGCGAGCGAGACGAGGGAGCGGGGCAGGCGGGGTGCAGGCCCGGCGAT
>CAIQPA010000259.1 GCA_903873545.1 uncultured delta proteobacterium | reverse complement strand
TTGCGCCACGCTGATGGCGGCAGGCAGAATCTCTCTTAACGGCTGAGCTTGGTCAAAGAATTCGTGTACCCTGCTCCGGTCACGACCGCACGCGCGGTTCCGCTTGCGCGGGGCAAACATCGCGGCGAGGGTCGGAATCCAACCAAAATCGGAGGTGGGCGATGGATTATGAAACGCTGAAGCGAGAATTCGAGCAGAACCCAGCATTTGCCCAGACTGCCAGGGCTCCCGGGCCACCTCCAGCGACCTCGGCGTTGCGCGAGGCTGCGCGAGCGCGGGCTGCATCTGCAGAGCCGACAGGCGTGGCGGCTGCGCTCTATGCAATCGGGATGCTAGGGCTCATCGCCGGCGGCATCATCTTCGCAGGCGCAAGCACCTCCATTCACGAGATTGCTGCCGTTCTGATCGTGGTCGGGGGGCTCGTGAGTTTCAGCGCAGGAGCCCTGCTCACCGAACTTCAACGCATCAAGGCGGTGCTGCTGATGGGCCTGCCGCCGGTGGAGTGAGCGCGGCGTCCCGACGTTGAAGGCCGACCTCGTCAGCGGCTTCAGAGGATAACCGCCTACCCGATCCACGCTGACCTGAGGAGCAGCTTTGTCTGGTTGATTTTGTCAGATACGATGATACATTTTCTGACACTTCAACCGCGAGGAAACCATGAACAGCGTGCCATCTCGCATCGTCGCCTACGCCAAATCGCAGCCGGAGGGTGCCCTCTTCGGTGCCCACGAACTGCTCGGCTTTGGTGCGCGCGCGGCGGTCGATCAGGCGCTCGTCCGCCTCGTAAACGCTGGCGATATCATGCGCGTTGCGCGAGGCACCTACACGCTGCCGGTGGCCACCCGATTCGGCCTTCGCGGCCCCGACGAGCTGCTCCTGGCCCGCTCCTTCGCGCGACGGGAGGGCGTTACCATTGCGCGTCATGGCGCCGACGAGGCGCACCGATTGGGGCTCTCCACACAGGTGCCCGTCAAGACCGTCTGGCTTACCTCTGGTCGTGCTGCTCTGCTTTCTGTCGGTTCACAAACCGTCGCGTTCAAGCCTGCAGCGCAATGGCTCCTCGCCGACCCGGGCGGACGGGCAGGGGCACTCCTTCGGGCCGTTGCCTGGCTCGGAGCAGACGAGGCCGTCGAACAGCTTCGAGCACTCGGTCCATCGCTCTCTGCGGCAGAACGCGAGACACTCCTCGATGCCCGCGGGCAGATGCCAGGCTGGATGGCCAAGGCCGTCTCCGATTCGCTGTCGCATGGCTGAGTCCTACCTTCGACTGAGCAGGTCGGACCAACGCGACGCGCTGCTCATGGCTGCGCAGGCCACAGGGCGCCCGGCGGCGCTGTTGGAGAAGGACATCTGGGTTGTCTGGGCGCTCGACACCCTGTTTCAGTCCGGGCTTGCATCCGATTTGGTCTTCAAGGGTGGCACCTCGCTGTCGAAGGCCTTCGGCCTGATCGATCGGTTCTCCGAAGACGTCGACCTCACCTACGATATCCGCCGGATGATACCTGACCTGGCCCGCGGCCGAGAGCTGCCCACGAGCCGGAGCCAGGCCGACCGGTGGAGCGCGGCTGTATCGGAGGCGCTGCCAGCGTGGCTTCACCTGTCGCTCCTGCCTGTTGTGGAGCGCGCCGCAGCGGCCTTTCCTGAGCTCCGACTCGCGTTGGAGGGCAGCAGCCTGCTGGTGCACTATGGTGCGCTGGTCGCAGCCGATAGCTACGTCACGCCACGCGTGATGCTGGAGTTCGGCGCACGCTCCAGCGGGGAGCCGTCTGCGATGCGGCCCATCGCGTGCGATGCATCCGAAGCGGCCGGCCTTGGCCTCCACTTCCCTACCGCCTCGGCGCGAGCGATGCTGCCGACCCGTACCTTCTGGGAGAAGGCCACCGCAGCGCATGTCTTCTGTCAGAAGGGGGTCTTTCGAGGCGGGCTTCGCTGGTCTCGCCACTGGTACGACATCGTAGCGCTCGAGCGAGCCGGCGTCGCGCGAGCGGCCATCGCCGACCGCTCGCTGGCCAACGCTGTGGCCTCCCACAAGGCGATGCGGTTTCGCGAGGCAGGCGTAGACTACCGAAGCGCGGTGAGGGGAGGTCTCACACTGGTTCCAGCTGCGGGTGCGGCGCGCGATGCGCTCCGTGTCGACTTTGCGCGCATGTCGGAAGCGGGCATGTTCTTCCTCCCTGCCCCCACCTTTGATGCGCTCCTGGACGCCTGCAGTGCGATAGAAGCGCAGGCCAACGCGGCAGCCATCTTAAGGACGTGACCAGCGAGAAGTGACACATGGCCTACTACGGCCTACCCGGGGGCTGGTGCTTCGCTTCGGCGGACCGCCAAGCCCTTTAGGGGCGGCACGAAGTAGGTCGCCGCCCCTACCGCGCCAAGGCCGCCAGTGCCGCGCGGGCCTCGGCTTCGCTCTCGTAGAGCGCCCAGGCCAACACGCTGCTGTCGCTGCGGACCGGCTCGGCGCCGCTTAGCGAGGTGATGCACCAGCCCATGGGGGTCTCCCGCAGTCCTGCCGTCTGGACCACCCGGGCCAGGCCCCACCAGATGCGGTCGGAGGGCGTGCGGAGCAGCGGGTCGAGGAAGTAGCAGGCGTGGCCGCCCAGCCAGAGGTCACCTCCGTCTCCCTCTTCAGCACCGATGAAATACTCGCCGCCGGCACCGCTGCACTCGTCAGAAACCTTGGTCTGTACGAGCACCAGCTCCTGCTCTGGCGCAGAGAGCACAAGCGCCTCCGCGCCGCCCATCATGGGGCATTCCTGGGTCCCCACCAACACGAAGCGGGGCTTG
>CAIQPA010000258.1 GCA_903873545.1 uncultured delta proteobacterium | reverse complement strand
CGCTCTCGCAACCTCCCACCCTTCGTGCTAGCAACCGCCGCTCCCGTGCCGCGCGCACACACCCGAACCAGCAGACGCAGTCTCATGGCAAAGCCCACCGACCGCTCCGATCGCCCCGCCCCGAACTCCCCCCGCCAGGGCGCCCCCGGCGGCCAGCAGCAGGGCAACCAGCAGCGTGGCCCCCGCAACGGCGACAACCGCAACGGCGACAACCGCAACGGCGACAACCGCAACGGCGGCCGTCCCCCGCAGCGCGAAGAGCGCCAGCCGCCGCCGCCCGACCTCGAGTTCCTCCTCATCCGGCCCGGCGCCTGTCTCGTCGCGCCCGTCACCCGAGGCTACTTCCCCCTCCGCTGGCAGCCCCACCGCGACGTGGCCCTCTTCCGGCCCGGCCTCTACCTGCGCCACGCCGGCAGCCTCCACCTCATCGGACGCGACCTCGTCTTCAACGAGGCCTCCCTCTACGCCCTCTGGGACGACCCGGCCGCCTTCTTCCGCGCAGGCCCCGACAACTTCGTCCAGCCCGGCCTCCACGCCGCCTTCCTGGTCAAGTCGCCGCTCGCCGAGGGACCGCCCTGGCTGCCCATGACAGCCGGCATCGCAGCTACCGCCGCCGAGCTCGACCAGGGGCTCCTCGCCCCCTTCCTCGACCCCGTCACCAGCATCCACTTCAAGGCCACGCTGCAGCCCGGCAACGACCGCATGATGGTCGCCAGCTCCAAGGCTGCCGAAGAGGAGCACGGCTCCAGCGCCATCACCGAGACCCTCCTCTACCTCGCCAAGGTCGCCGACGATCAGAGCGCGCCCAACCAGCTCGCCCGCCGCGCCCTCGTTGAGAACGGACACGGCCTGCACCGCGCCGGCATCGGCCTCATGCATGCCACCCATGCCGAGCGCAGCCACCTCGCCGGCACCGTCCTGAACCTCGTCCCCGAGGTCGCGCCGCTCCTGCAGGCCCTCTTCGCGCTGCTGCACACGCCGCCCGCCGACCGGGCCGCCACCAGCGCGGCAACCCGCACCCTCCTCGACGCCCTCCACCCGCTGCTCCGGGCCGAGTCGCCGCTCAAGAGCGGTCCCCACCTCGGCACGCTTGTCACCTGGCTCGTCGGCCTCTTCGGACCCCGCCCCGATCGCATGGGCCAGTGGCCTGCGCTCACCCTCTTTGCGGCGGCCCGCTACCTCCGCGACATCTCCCGTCGCCAGGAGCTCTACGGCCACCCAGACGCACCGCTCCCCGAGCTCCCCTTCACCCGCGCCGGCTTCAAGCGGGCGCTTCGCGAGCTCGGCTTTTTCCCGCAGGAAGAGAGCGATCTCGAGCGGGTCTTCCGCGCCCTCGCGGCGGCCGAGGTCGCCAGCGATCTCCCCCGTCCCAAGCTCGACCATCTCCGCGCCTTCAAGGTGATGATCCCCCGGCTCAAGGGCTTCCCCGTCGCGGCCCGCACCTGGCTGGCTCGCTACGAGCACCTCCTCACTGCCTGGAGCTACCGCGGCGCCGAGCTCCGCGACCGTCGCGCCGATGCGCGCCACCTCGCGGCCAACCTCATCACCGACATGCCCACCATCGGCATCTGCCGCGCCTACGGTCGCGTCGCCGGCGGTGCCCATCCGGCCGCTGCAAGCCTCTGCGAGGCGCTGCTCCACGCCGACCATCCCATGATGCGCCAGCTCGGCGAACTCTTCACCGCGACCGGTGATGCAGCGGCCTCCGATGCGGCCGTCAGCCAGCGCCTCGAGGCCGCCGTCGCCGCCAAGGCCATCTCGCGCGAGTCGCTCGCCTTCTCCTCCGCCGTCGTCGACCACGCCGTCGCACGCGCCGGCGCCGGCAACCCCATCATCGGGCTCCCGCTCCGCGCACCCGAGCTCGCCGGCAGCTCGCCGCTGCTCCGCCACTTCCTCTACTGGCGCGCCTTCTGCCGCTCCATCGACCCCAGCGACAGCGCCCGCTACCTCGACTTCCTCGAGCGGCTCGCACCCAGCGCCGGCGACCTCTCCGTCAAGCAGCTCATCGAGGTCGGCTCGCTCGCCCGTCAGGTCTCGCGCAAGGCGCAGACCGAGGTGAAGGGCTCGCCCGTCTGGGGCACCGCCACCGCCACCGCGCTCGACGGCCTGCTCGCCGAAGCAGCCGGAACGCCCGGCGCGGAGCGCTACCACGACCTCGTCATCAACCTCGCCGAGCTCGATGGCGACGCCCTCGCCGCACGGCTCCCGCAGCTCATCGCCCGCACGCCGGTCGACGAACTCCCCCGCCTCCTCGAGAGCATCCGCCGCAGCCCCGCCCGAGGCCAGATGGTCCGCAGCGAAGCCTTCGCCGAGCTCGGCCACACCCTCGCCCCCGCCACCTCGCTGGCTGCTGCCCGCGCCCGCGTTGAGTGGGTCCGCTGCGCCATCGAGCGGGCCAAGAATGCTGTCAGCGTCCGCTGGCTCCTTGAGCCCGCCGGCGACCAGAACTGGTCCTGCGGCGCCGCCTTCGCAGGCTTCTTCGACAGCTCCCGCGGCGAGTGCATCGCCGCCCCCGAGGCCGCCGTCATCATGCTCCTGGAGCTCGCCGCAAAGAGCCTCTCCGAGCCCCAGCGCGACCTCGTCATGAACCAGATCGCGGCCCACACCCAGTGGCCCGCATCGGAGCGGCTCAACCTGCTCCTCGAGGGCAACCAGCCCGCCGCCGCAGTCGGCTTCATGCAGCGCCACGCGCTCGGCGAGGCCGACGCCACGCTCGCACTCTGGACCTCTGCACTCGCCACCGCACAGGGCGGCGCCGCCCTCCGCACCTCCGCCATCGCCCTCCGCGATCTCGAAGGCCGCATGGGCGACCGCTTCGACGCCCCCCGCGCCGCGCTCGAGCAGGCCTTCGCCCGCTACCGCCCCGCCCGCTACCTGCCCGAGGGCTTCGCGCAGGCACTCGACGGCTGGCGCCTCGCCCAGCTCGGAACCTCCGGAAAGACGGTCGAGAGCTTCGCATCGCAGGCGCTCCGCTGGTCGCTCGACAACGGCTCTCGCCACTTCGTCGGCTTCCTCGCCTGGCTCACCGATGAGCGCACGGCCGCGACCATCGCCCCGCTCCTCGAGCAGCAACTCACGGCAGGAAACGCCGAGTCGGAGCTGCTCGCTGCACTCGACGCACTGCCCTTTGCGCTGGCCTCCGAGAGCTTCCCCTACGCCGACTTCGAGGGCCCGCAAGGCAAGCGCGCCGGGACCCGCCTGGTGGCCTCGGCCATCACCGGCGCCGGCAGCTTTGCAACCCTTGAGCGTGCCGTCGTGAAGGCGGTCACCGCCGTCCTCCAGCATGCCGCAGAGCCGGCCGCCGAGGTGGCTCCGCTCATCGCTCGTCTGGAGGCGCTCGAGCGGGCGCTTGCGAACGCGCCTGTTGCCCATCAGACGGCCGAAGAGGTCGAAGAGGAGCGCGCCGCCTCCGCGGAAGCAACCGCTGCAGAGGCCGCAGAAGCCTCCACGGACGAGCCATCCTTTGCCTCCGATGCAGCCGCCGAGGAATCCTCTGACGAGGCCTCCGCCGAGTCCGCAGAAGCCGGCGCCGACAAGGCTGAATCGGCCCCCGATGCGCCCGCCGAAGAGACCACCGATGCAGCCGCTCCCGCTGCTGCACAGCGTGCCCCGCGCGGTCGCCGCAACGAGGCCGTCACCGTCGACGAGAAGCTGGCCCGCAGCACCCGCAAGAGCGCCCGCAAGGAGCTCGCCAAGGGCGTCGCGCTCGCCCTCTCGCTCCTCCGCGAGGTCGACCCGACCATCGTCTGGGCCACCCTGCCGATGCTCCGCCGCGTGCGCGACTTTGCGCCCGGTAGCTTCGACCTCCGCCGCGAGATCATCCCCGTCATCGAGTCCACCGCCGCAACGGCCGGCATGCGGCTCGCAGACCCCCACCATCTCCTCACCACCGACTACCTCGAGCAGGAGTGGGTGGAGCTCGACCGCACCGACCTCGCCGTCTGGATCTCGCTGCTCGTCGCTGTGCAACAGAAGCACGAGCTGCAGCCCAAGATGGAGCTCCGCCGCAACGCCATCTGCATGCCGCTGCTCCGGGCCAGCAAGCCCAAGCCGGCACCCACGCTCGTCACAGGCGAAGAGCCCGCTGCCGAAGCCGTCGAGGCTCAGGCCGGCGAACTCCCCGAGGGCGACGAATCCGCCAACACGGAGACCGAAGAGAGCGCCGCGCCCGAGGCCGAGTCCAAGGAGGAGCGCCCCTCCGGCCCCCTCTCCGGCCGGCCCCTCGTCAAGCTCCTCACCCGCGCGCTCGGCGAGAAGGGGACCTCTGCAGACCGGCTCGCCGCCTTTGGCGACGAGGTCATGCCGCTCGCCTGCCTCGCCATGATCGAGCGCAGCCGCACCCTCCGCTTCCGCGCCGAGGTGGTCGACGGAACCCCCATGGCGCTGCTCTCCTGGAAGTCGGGCTACTAGGCCCGACGGCTAGGGCCGGCAGTCGTAGTAGAAGAGCGGCGAACCGGCCGTCTCCGAGGTGGTCACCAGCCCGCCAGGCAGGTAGGCGATGGCCTCGCCCTGTGGCTCCAGCGCCAGCGGCAGCGCCTCGGGTGTCAGCGCGCCGAGCGCCTCTGCGCCAGCGCCTGCAGGCAGCCGCCACTCGTAGGCGTTGCGGTAGGTACGGAAGGCCACCCGCCGCCGCGAGGCGTCGTAGTCGGCGGCCGTTACCAGCTCCGCCATGAAGAGGTTGCCCCCCTCCAGTTTGCGCTCGCCCACCAGCGTCGCGGTCACCGGTCCACCGGCCGCGAAGGGCGCCACAAAGATGCGGGTCCGGTTCTCCTCCTTGCTCAGGATGACCACCCGCGCCTGCTCATCTACCCACATCGCCTCGGCGTTGAGCGGGCCTACGGGGTAGCGGAGCTCCATCGTCTCAAAGGCGGTCACGGTCATCTCCGCAGAGAGCTTCTCGGGCTCCGCGAACCGGTAGAAGCGCACCTCATCCCGCTTCTCTTTGTTGTCGCCCATGTCGGCCACATAGAGGCAGCTTCGGGCCGCCTCTCCGGAGGCGCAGGGGCCGCGTGCGATATCTTCCCAGTCCTTCGACTTGGCCCCTTCGAGCACCACCGTGGCGAGCAGCTTGCCGGAGCGGTCGAGGGCAAAGAGGCGGGCGCTGTCGCCCGAGTCGTTGTGGGCCCAGATGCGGTCGTCGGACCAGCGGCTGCTCGTGAGCCCCGAGGCCTCGTCGAGCACCGCGGGCAACTCGCCCCGCCTGATGGGATCGGCGTAGTGGCCGCAGGCTCCGCTGCCATCGCCGCTGCCGTCGCCGCTGCCGTCGCCCGAGCCGCTGCTCGACGCGTGGCCGCTCGCCTCCGCGCGAAGTTCGGGTGCGGTCGTCGCCGCCGCGGCGGTCGCCAAGGGTGCCGGCGCTGCAACCACCGTGCTGCCCTGCGCGGGCTTGCAGGGGGCGCCGCAGGCGGTGGTGAGCAGCATCAGCAGGGCAAGACGAGGGGGTCTCATCGCAGCATCCGGGGTGGGCTGAAGTCGTTGCGTTTGGCTCAGGCGGCGGGCGGCTTGCGGGCCACCAGCAGTCTGTCGAGATGGCTGTAATCCTTGAGCGTCGTCACCTGTTCCAGCCCGGCCGCTTCGGCGATCGCGCGGGTCGCCGGCCCCTGCAGGTCGCCATGCTCCACAAAGAGGTAGCCCTCTGGCTCGAGCAGCTGCGCCGCCTCGACCACCAGCCGCCGGATGAGGTCGAGCCCGTCGCGCCCCGCAAAGAGGGCCAGCTCGGGCTCGTGCAGCTTCACATCCTCATCCATCCGCTCTCGCTCACCGGTGCCGATGTAGGGCGGGTTGGAGACAATCAGGTCTACCTTCGATCCCCGCGCCAGCAGCGGCGCCAGCAGGTCGCCCCGCACCAGCTTCACCCGGTCGCGCAGGCCCAGCGTGGTCGCGTTGGCGGCGGCCACCTCCAGCGCATCGGCCGAGACGTCGATGGCCACCACGGTGGCCTGCGGGAACTCTGCCGCCAGTGAGCAGGCGATGCAGCCCGAACCCGTCCCCACATCGACGATCCGCAGCGGCTCCTCCTTGCGGGCTGCCAGCGCCTTGGTGGCGGCCTCTACAAGCAGCTCGGTCTCGGGGCGAGGGATGAGCACCCGCTTGTCCACAGCGAAGTCATGCTTCCAGAAGCCCTTGGTGCCGGCGATGTAGGCGATTGGCTCCAGCTTGGCCCGCCGCTTCACCAGCGCCCGGTAGCCGTCCACCTCCGCGGTGGTGAGGGGCCGCATGAGGTCCATGTAGAGCTGGGTGCGTGAGAGGCCGAGCACCTGGCAGAGGAGCAGGTCGGCATCGAGCCGCGACGAGCGGGAGCCGCGCGACTGGAGGAAGTCGGCGGTGGTCTTGAGCAGATCGCGGGCAATGGGAACGGCCATGTTGTCTGCCTAGTCGCAAGCCGCAGCGCGGGGCAACCTCGGCGTCGGCGGGGTGGGCGCAGCAGGCTCCAAAAATCTGCACCACATCCCGCAACAACCGGCGACAGACGACGATAACCCAGTGTCACAACACTGAGGTTCGTTATGTTTGCTCGCAACAGCCAATCGAAGCTTCCGTCCCCTCTCCGCAACTGGGAGGAGTGGCGGGGCACCACCTTTTTGCTGCCCTGCTTCCCGCTCGAACTGGTGCAGGAGCAGGTGCCGCAGCCGCGCCACGGCTACTTCGTAGACATCATGGTCGATGCGCGCGAACGGCTCCCGGCTTCGCTTGAACCACTGAGACGCTTTGTCGCAGGTCGGCGCATCGTCATCGAACTCGAGTCGGGCCAGATCTCGGCGAGCAAGTTCCGACGGCATCTGGCGCAGCCGCTGCTGGTGCCTCCACCCGACGACCCCGACGAGGCGGTGCTGCTCATCATCTGCCGTCGTCCCCCACGCGCGCGCCTCGGCTATCACGAGGCGGTGCTGCTGGAGCCCGGCATTTGGCAGGTTCCGCGCGGCCGCCGCGGGGCGGCCTACGTCATCGTTCCCGGCCTGCTGACGCGGGCGCCGGGCTACGCGCTGCTGCGCGGCTCCTTCGTTTCGCGCAACACGGCCGAAGCAAATGAGCGCATGGACCACTTCTTGACGGACCCGCTGCTGCCGAGCGATGTTCGAGAAGCGTTGATGGAACAGATTGGACGAAAGGAGGTACCGATGAGCGACGAGGAGTTGGACGCACTGGACGACACGTTTCGGGCGCTGCCGCCCTCTCCCTACCGCGACCATCTGATTCGCTGGAGCGAGCGGCGGGCCCGAAAGGAGGGCCGGAAGGAGGGCGAGCAGAAGGGCGAGCAGCGTACGTTGCTCGCGATTGCGTCGCGCTTGATGTCGCCTGTGGAGGTGGAGCGGCTCAGCACGCTCACGCTGGATGCCTTACGCGAGCTGGTCGAGCGCGAGCTTGCCGCGCTCACGAGCAACCGGTCTTCCGACGGCGCGCGGTAGCTGAAGGCGGCCGCCCGCTTCAGCGGGGCGGCATCCGGAGCGCGCCGCCTGCGCGGATGACCTCGCCGTTGAGGTAGCCGTTGTCGATGATGGCACAGGCGAGCTGGGCATACTCATCGGGCTTGCCGAGCCGGCTGGGGTTGGGGACGATGGTCTTCACGCTGGCCTCGTCGGTCACATCGACCGCCACGAAGGAGGCGCCGGCGCCGAGGTGGAGCAGCCATGAGCGCCGGGTCCCGTTTGACCCAAAGGGTCAACGCATACCAGCCCGGGGTGCAATCCTGGGAATGGGATGTTGGGTATGCATCCGGAACACGGTCGGTGGGTATGCATCCGGAACACGGATGTTGGGCATGGATGCGCTCTGAAGGAGCCACGATAGAATCGAAAATTACATACATTTGTTGGATTGTCGAAAACACATTTCGAGAATCATTCTAGATTTCATCTGATTCGAGGTTGCGGACGATCAAATGATCGCGGCTCTCCTTTTTTGATTCCGTATGACCTTTCGGTTACGTTTGTAAGCCAATCCTCATTTACAATCTGGCTTTCGCTCGCGCGCTGGGACCATGCCTCTGGAAGGTTTCCCATGCTTTTGCGTTCTGTTGTACGCCTCCTGCCCTTTGCTCTCCTCCTCGGCGCCTGCGCCCAAGATGAGGCTCCTGCCGCCGCGCTGCCAACGGCGCCCGATGGTGGGCTCTTCATCCCCGACGCGGCGATCCTGCTGCCAGACGGCGGGCAGGGCGACGCCTCTGCAGAGGCCGCTACCGAGCCACTGTCTGGGCTGCTGACGCTCGCGGAGTTCCGCGGCACCGTAACCGCCAATGGCGCGATGGTCCTCACGAAGCTCGATCCTGCTGCCTCGTCCGACCCGAGACTCCGTCGGCTGGCGCAGGGGCTCTGCACCCTCAGCATCGTGCAGGACGGGGTGGCCGGCTCCGGGCCTGCCAACTCGCTCGAGCTCGTGACGGGGACCACGGGGCTCGACGCTGCATGCGAAGGCTATCTGGCCTCGCCCCTCTTCTGCGGCGCGGTCACGGTCCGCTCCTTCTACACATCACCGCAAACGCAGGTCTTTGCCCAGATCCAGGCGCTGGTCCCCTCAACAGGGTTTGGCGTGCAGAACGGAGATGTGATCCCTGGTGCCTCGAGCGGCCTCGGCTCCTGGGCCTATGGCGACCTAGGCCCAGCCTCGTCTGCGCCCGCCAATGCAGGTGTGCGCAACTGGGTCTTTGCCCGGTCGGGCAGCAACTTTACCTTCACCGGTCGCGTTGTGGCCAACGTGACGGAGCTCTGTGACGGCCTCGACAACGACTGCGACGGCGCCACCGACGAAGCGCTCGGCTGCCGCACCCAGG
>CAIQPA010000257.1 GCA_903873545.1 uncultured delta proteobacterium | reverse complement strand
GCCGCCGCCGCCACAGCCGCCCGCGGCGCCGCCGCCGCCGCCGCGGTTCAACCAGCCCGCACCGCCACCGCCACCGCCGCCCGCGCGGCCCGGCGAACCAGCTCCGCTGGTAAAGAGGGAGAGCGGGTAGGTTGCGCCTGCCGCATACCCGGCGGCTGCTGCCATCTCGGGCTCGCGGGGGACAAAGCCGGACTGCCCGAACATGACCGTGTCGCTCTGCGAGAGCTGACCGCCTGCGCCGCTACCGTAGGCGAAGTCGGGGGCCGGGGAGCCGCTGCGACGGTTCGACGACGCGGCAGCGCCCACGCCGCCTGAACCGCCTGAACCCTGCCCGCGGCAACCTGCCGCGCCCGGTGCACCCTTGACGGGCGCAGTCAGCGAGGAGCCGGCCGCGATGGTGTTGATGCTCGTGCCCTCGGCGCCCATCGCGCCCGCGGCGCCGCTGTCGAGGCGGAGGCCGACATTGTCGAGCGTGAGGCCGGCGCAGCTGCCGGTTGGCGTGACACTGCACTTGATACCGGCGATGGGGCCGAAGCCATCGGCCGGCGGCCCCGCGGTCATGTTGACACTCCGGAAGAGGATCCCGACAGGGTCGGTCACCGTGATCATCGCCTCGATGTCATCCTCCGGCTTGGTGCAAGCAACACCATCTTGTCCGCAGACATTGTCGCCAAATGCGTTGGCGGCATCGAAGAGCAGCTGGGTGCCCGAGCCGCCGGCAGTCCAGGTGAAGCCGCTGGTGGTGAGCGTCACTTCGTAGCCGCCGACCATCGCAAAGCCAGCGTCGTCGATGCCCAGCGTGAGCCCGGCGGGCATCTCGTAGGGGGTTGAGCTCGTGGCGAGGTGGATCTGTCGGATCTTTGTCGCCGAGGTCGTCGACCGCTGGGCGATGAGCTCGTTGGCTACGCGGATGCTGCCGACAGGGTTGTTGTAGGTGCCGAGGGCGCGGGGACCGAAGGTGAGCGATGCGACCGAGCCGAGCACGCCGGCCCGGTTGGAGCCGCCCGTCTTCACGAAGATGGCCTCGGTGATGAGCCCGTCCACGCCGTCACAGTTGGTGTCGAGCAGGCCAGGGTCGTTGAAGAGATCATCGGCCGTGGGCTCGGGCCCCACGCAGGCGGCGACTTCTGCGGAGCACTGCCAGCTTCCGATCGCGCAGACGCCGAGTTTGTTGGGGACCGTGCAGGCGTCACCGACGATGCGGGTGGTGCCGGTGGCGTCGAGCAGACGCACGCCCGTGGCGAGGTTGTCGATTGTGTCGTCGCAGTCGTTGTCTTTGCTGTCGCAGATCTCGACGGTGGGCGAACGGGCTACACAGATGAGCCCCTCGATCCCGGCACCACAGAGCCGGGCGCCGTTGCGGCACTCGCCAAGGACCGCCACGTTGGCCTCGTCCACGGTGCAGTCATCGCCCACGCCAACGACAGACTCGTCGCCCTGGCCGTTGCAGTCGTTGTCGTAGCCATCGCAGACCTCGGTCTCGCCCGGGTTGACGCAGTCCTGGGTGTCGTCGCAGTCGTCGCCATAGGGGCCGGTGCGGAGCACGCGAACCGTCGCGCAGCTGCTGCCGTCGCGGGGGTTGACGGCGGTCACGCCGGAGCCGTCGCAGTCGAAGAGCAGGTCGCCGCCGGTGGCGAGCGCGTCGCCATGGCCGTCATCGTCGCAGTCGCGGACGCTGAGCGAGGCGCGGCCGTCAATCTGGGTCTCGCAGCCGTCGCCTGCGGTGGGCGAGCTGCTGCAGTCGGCGCGCAGGTCGGGGTAGTCGCAGGAGGGGAGGCAGGCCGAGACATTGCCGAAGGGGCCGCCCTGCCCGGTGACCTCGCAGAAGCGGTGGGAGGCCGCATCGCCGAGGCCCTCGCTGCCACCGCAGGCGTTGAAGCAGCCGTTGCAGTGCTCGGCGCCATAGATGAGGTTGCCGTCCTCATCTGTCACGCCAACCTGCTCCTTGTCGTCGCTGAGGCCGTTGCAGTTGGCATCGAGGTCGGCGCCGCAGGAGCCGGGGAAGGCATGGTCGGGCTCGGCGGCGTCGAAGTAGACCTCCGCATCGGTATCGTTGCAATCGACAGCCGAAGCGCCGCCGGCGGGGGTGCAGCCGCCCACGCCCACGCCGTCACCGTCGCGGTCGAGGCAGCTGGTACAGGTGCCAAGGGTGGGGAAGCAGAAGGTGCCCTCTTTGGGGCTGCCGAGCTGCGACTCGCCCGTGCCGGGGATACGGCAGGAGAAGCCGGTGGGGCAGGCATTCGCCGTAGTGGCGTTGCAGGCCACAAGGCAGTGGCCAGCGCGCTGGTCGGCGGCCTTGTCGGAGTAGAAGGCGTCGTCGATGCAGGCCGAGCTGTTCTCACACTTGTCGCTGGCGGAGCAGCTGTCGCAGAAGTCGGGGGTGTAGGAGGCGGCCCGCTCAAAGGGGGGACGGCAGATGGAGCCATAGACAGGGCCAGCCGTGAGCTCGACGGTGTTGGGGACAAAGGGGAGCCCGCTCGCGGGATAGGGGGAGGCGCCCGCATAGACGAGCTGGCAGGACCAGGGGGTGGTGTCGGCGCCCACGCGCAGGCCCAGGGCGCAGATTTCGGGGTAGTCTGTGCAGCCGAGCGAGCAGACGCCGGCCTTGTTCGCGGGGATGACATCGAAGCCCGGCAGGGTCTTGATGGGCACGGTGATCTGGGTGCCGCCCGGCAGGGCCCGGTTGAGGGTGAGGGAGGTCTGACAGCTGCCCATGCCGTTGGGGCAGTCGAGGTCGGTGTTGCAGTAGGAGAAGCTGGTGATGCCGAGGTTGCCCTGGCTGCGCGTGCTGCCGGTGGCGTCGAGCGAGAGGATGTCTGCCGCATCCACGCCGGCGTCGGAATTGGGGGCGTCTTCCTTCACATCCTCGGGTGTCGAAACCGCACCCGTGTCTGGCGCAGGGGCCGCCGAGCCCTCGGCGGGGTTTGCGTTCGGGAGGTCGGCGTCGGGTGAGCAGGCCGTGGCCGTGAGGAGGGTGGCCGCGAACAGGAGGGCAGCGCGTGTGGCGCGCGCAGGGGCAGCGAGGAACATGGGATCAACTCCGAGAGAGCGTAAGGTCGAGGTTCAGGGGCCGGGAGACGGCGATTCACAACGGCCGACGCGCGGCCGCACAGGGGGCCTCGCTAGAGGCTGTTGGCGCAGTCCGAGGTGGAGCTGAAGATGTCCTGGTAGGAGAAGGTCAGGCCCAGCTCGATGTCCTCCAGGTTGGCCCAGTTGATGGCCTGGTTGGCCGGCAGCGAGGGATCGATGATGAGGGTGTAGTCGCCCGC
Source organism: uncultured delta proteobacterium (assembly GCA_903873545.1). GTDB lineage: Bacteria > Myxococcota_A > Bradymonadia > REDH01 > REDH01 > CAIWGR01. The sequence continues at coordinate 871 of CAIQPA010000257.1, read as the reverse complement.
CAGCGGCAGTCCGGCGAAGGTGACGTTGGAGGAGCCCATCTCCGCGATGCCGGCGATCGGCGAGGCAGCGCGGCCTTCGACGACGAAGCTGGTGGTGGAGCCGAAGGTGGTGTCGCCCTGCCCGAAGGTCTGCACGTAGGCGTCGATGCCTGGCTGGCAGGAGTAGGTCTGGCTGGAGCCGCCGTAGAGGAGCGTAGCGGCGGGCTGGCCTGCGCCCAGGTTGTCGCCGACCAGTTTGAGGCCGACACCTGCAATCTTGGCGTTGCAGGTGAGCGGCAGGTTGCCGAACGCACCCAGGCCGAGGTTGAAGTTGACCACCAGCAGCGCGCTGTTGCTGGCCACCTGATCTGCCGTCTGCGAGACGGTGTAACGCATGGTGCGGCTGGCCGGGATGTCGCTCTGGCTGAGCGTCTGCCGGAAGCGCTGCGCCGGGGTGAGGGTGAGACCCGAGACGGGGTCGACCTGCGAGGTGGTGAGCTTGAGCACATCGCCACGGAGCGAGACGGTGCCATCTTGAAGGTTGGTGGCGCCTCCGCACTGGCCCTCGAGGTCGGTGAGGCGGTCTGCGATGGCGCGGAGCTGGTAGGTGTTGCGGGCGAGCAGGATCGACATCCGCTCGTTGTAGAAGGGGCGCACGGCGGCATATTCGAGGGCGACGAGCCAGTCGTTCATCTTGCGCTTGGCCCGGTCGAGCTCGCGCTCTGCCTCGGTCAGGCCGTTGGCCGCAAAGAAGACGGCCTGGGGGCCGGCCACGAGCTGGGCGATCTGCTGCCGCTGCAGGCGGCGCATGACCAGGGTGGCCCGCTCCTGACGGGCCGACTCCACAATCTGGAAGTAGTGCATCCGCGCGGTCACGAGGTCGTTCTGGCGG
>CAIQPA010000256.1 GCA_903873545.1 uncultured delta proteobacterium | reverse complement strand
CGGGCTCGCCGAGCAGCGGGTCGCAGCCGCCGCAGGCGTTGCCGCCCTCGAGGTCCACCGCGACGAGCGCGGCGCCGTCGCAGAGCAAGACGCCGCGGCGACAGTCCGTCTGGTAGAGCACGCCGGGACGGGGCTCCACGCCGGTCACGCCGGCCGGGAGGGTAAGAGGCGCGGTTCCGCCGCAGCCGTTGGTGCCCGCGCTCGCGCAGCGGGAGAGTTCGCGACCGCTGCAGACCACCACGCCTGCGTCGCCCGTGGCGAGCGGGCACTCGGTGCCGGGTTCGAGCGCGAGGGTGGTGCAGCCGCCGCAGCCGTTCGGCGGGCGGTCGCCGACGCAATCGGACTGCCCTGCCCCGCAGGCCCAGACGCCATCGCCGCAGAGGCCGCAGGTGGTACCAATCTCTCCCTCGACGAGGCCGCAGCCGCCACAGTCGTTTGGAAGGGTGGCGCCCGCGCAGCTCAGGCCGCCGGTGCCCGAGCAGTAGAGTTCGCCGTCGCCGCAGAGGCCGCAGCCATCGCTCGGGCCAGCCGCAACTCCTCGGTAGGTGAGCAGCCCCGTGCCGCCGCAGCCGTTGGTGACTGCTGTACCGGTGTCGGTGGTATCCGTCGTATCGACCGCATCCGCGGTATCGGCCGTATCGGCCGCCGTATCCGTGGCGGTATCTACCGCCGTGTCTTCGGCGCCGGTGTCGAGCGCGGTATCGTCTCCGGTGTCCGTCTCCGAGCCGCCGGTGTCTTCCACCGCGCTCGTATCGGCAGCGGTGCGCCTGGCCGTTTCAATGGTCAGGCCATCGCAGGCCGCACACACAAACCCCATCAGCGCAAGCGCAAGCGAATTCCGGACGAAGCGCATCGAGACCTCCCTGACGTTTCAACCCTGCCTTCCTACCACGATTGCGGCGGCATGGGATGGGGAAAATCAGAAAACGAAGCGCAGGATTCAGCGCTGCAAATCCGATGCTGGGGAGATCCCAGTTTCAGTTTTCGGCTAGCTGCGCTGTGCCCCGCGGCACTCAGACTTTCACGCGGTCAGCGAGGTAGCAGGGGCGCCCTTGGGACTGCGTCAGGGGGCAGTGCGGGCGAGGCGGAGGCCGAGGATGCCGCCGCGATCGCCCGCTGCGTCGTCGATGCGAAACGCAGCGCGTGCGCCGCGAGCAATGTCGGACCACGACCCACCGCGAAACACCGTGCTGGAGCTCGTCGGAGGCCCCGTTGGGTCGGTCACCGTGCCAGGGTAGGCACCGGAAAAGTCGCCCGTCCACTCGAAGACGTTTCCGAGCATATCAAAGAGGCCAAAGCTGTTTGCAGACTTGCCGCCCACAGCCTGCGTACGACTGCCGCTGTTCAGGCACCACCAGGCGATGCCGTCCAGATTGGCCTGTGCAGTGGTACAATCTGTGACCGACCCGCTCAGGTTACCAAGATAGGTGGCCGTGGTTGTACCGCCTCGCGCCGCATACTCCCACTCGCTCTCCGTAGGAAGCCGGTAGCCCGTGCAGGCGAGGCCGGCGAAGGTGGCGCCCGTACAGCCGCTGTAGTCGCCGTCGCTCCAGCCGTCGGCTGCGTCGGTGCAACCGGAGAGCGTGTAGCAGGAGGTGAGCCCCTCTGCCGCCGACCGGGCGTTGGCGAAGGCGACGGCCGCATACCAATCCAAACTCTCCGCGGGGCCGCTGTCGTTGGCATTGTCCGTGCTCTGTGCCGTGCCGGTCGTGGACTGAAAGTAGGAGGGGTTGAGGCCGCCGCTCAGCGCCTTCCACTGCCCCTGCGTCACCTCTGTCTGCCCCAGGAAGAAGCTGCGCGAGATGGTCACGCTGTGCTGCGGTTCACCCGCGGCACCTTGGCCCACCTCACCCGAGGGCGAACCCATGGTGAAGGTGCCGGCTGGAATGTAGTTCATGCCCACGGGGGCGCAGCGGTCGTTGGCCGTGCCATCCGGCCCCGTCGCGCAGAAGCCAGAGGCGCACTCGTCGTTGAGCGTGCAGGCGGTGCCGAGCGAGGATGCCGAACCGGTGTCGACGGCCGTGTCCTCCGCTCCGGTATCGAGCGCGGTATCCTCGCCAGCGTCCGTCTCCGACCCGCCCGTATCGCCAGACCCAGCCGTATCGCCAGACCCAGCCGTATCGCCAGACCCAGCCGTATCGCCAGACCCAGCCGTGTCGCCAGACCCATCGGTGTCTTCAACCGTTCCCGTATCGGCAGCGGCGCGTTCGTCTGTTTCTACGGCGGAGTTATCGCACCCAACAGCTGCGAGCAGAAAGAACGAAATGAGAAGCGAGACGCGGAATGGCTGCAAAATAGTTCCCCGAAATGAAGGTAGGATGCAAATTT
>CAIQPA010000255.1 GCA_903873545.1 uncultured delta proteobacterium | reverse complement strand
GGTAACCGTGTCGGCCAGACCACCAACGGCCCGCACGATGGGGAGCGTGCCGTAGCGCATGGAATAGAGCTGGTTGAGGCCGCAGGGCTCGTAGCGCGAGGGCATGAGGAAGAGGTCGGCGCCAGCCTCGATGCGGTGGGCGAGCGCTTCGGAGTAGCCGGCTTGGTAAAAGGCCCGGCCGGGGAACTGCGCGGCCAACTCCGCCAGCCCAGCCTCGAGGTCTGCGTCGCCGCTCCCGATGGCGGTGACCCGGATGGCGTCGGCCGCTAGCAGCGCGCGGAGAGGCCGTAGCGCGAGGTCGATCCCCTTCTGCCGCGTCAGCCGGGAGATAAGCCCCACGACCGGCTTACCAACCGCGGCATCAAGGCCCGTCTCATGCAGCAGCGCCGCGCGGCAGCTCCGTTTGCCGTCGAGCGCGTCGGGCCCGAAGGTGGCTCCAAGATAGCCGTCGCTCGCGGGGTTCCACTCCGCCCCAACGCCGTTGAGGATGCCGGTCAGCCGCGGCTCCGCCGCCCGCAACACCCCGTCGAGCCCCTCGCCAAAGGCCGGCGTCAGAATCTCCCGCGCATAACCAGGGCTCACCGTCGTGATGGCGTCGGCCAGGCCGATGGCCCCCTTGAGCGGGTTCACATCGCCCCAGAACTCGTAGCCTTCGACGCCGAATCGCTCGGGCCGCAAACGAAGTGGCGCAATCCAATCCGGCGAGCAGCGCCCCTGAAAGGCCAGGTTGTGAATCGTCAGCACCGTCGCCGGCCGCACCGCGCGCGGCAGCTCGGCGAGATACTCCAGCGTGAGCGCCGCCTGCCAGTCATGCGCATGCACCAGGTCGAAGCCAAACTCGAGCGCTAGCTGCGCGGCCGCATGGCAGAGGGCACCAAAGCGGTAGGGGTTGTCGGCATACCCCTCGCCCCGCTCCCCGTAGATGCCGCTCCGCAGGTAGAGGCGCGGCTGGTCGAGCAGCCAGACCCGCGGCCCGCCGGTTGCCGGCAGCTCGATGACCTCCATCAGGCTGTCGAGGCCGCGCACACGGAAGCGTCGCGCCGCCGCTGGCACCTCGGACAGGCTCCCCGCATACCGCGGCACCAGCAGGGTCACCTCTGCGCCCTGACGGGCCAATTCATCCGACAGCGAAGCAGTCACATCGCCGAGCCCGCCTGTCTTGCTGAAGGGAGCGACCTCCGACGCGACCTGCAGGACCTTCACGGCGTTCCTGGGAGCCGCTCGCGCAGGTAGGCCGCAGCGGTCTCGGGCGCCGTCGAGACGATGTTCATTCCGGAAGCCATCTCAAAGGCTGCGTGGCGGCTCAGCACCGGCATCACCTCCACATACCAGTGGTCGGCCGACGAGGGTGCCGAGCGCAGCGGCGCACTCTGGATGGCCAGGTGGTAGGAGACCCGCGGCAGCGCAGTCCGGAGCGCCCCAAAGACCCGCACTATCGCTGAGGCAACCCCGGCAAGCGTCTCGGCGTCGGCCCACTCGAACCGGCTCTCATGGCGGCGCGGAAGCACGATGCACTCAAAGCCAACACGCGGCGCATAGGGGCAGAAGACCAGTGCTCGCGCATCAGCCCAGACCAGCCGTCCACTCTCCCGCTCCGCCTCCGCGGCCATCGCGCAGTAGACGCAGTGGCCGGACCG
>CAIQPA010000254.1 GCA_903873545.1 uncultured delta proteobacterium | reverse complement strand
TGCCAGTAGTAGGTGTCTGGAAGGACGCTGTTGGGGCGGGCGGCGCGGCCAAGCGCGGAGCGGGAGAAGAACTCCTCCAGCGCGGCGCCAAAGGGCTCCGCTCCTCCAAAGAGGTCGACCATGCCTGACACATCGTGCGGGGCATAGAAGCGGTAGTGCCAGATGGTGCCCTCGGTGTAGGGTCCGCCACCCATGAAGAAGGAGTCGCGACGCACCACACGGTCGAAGGTCCCGTCGGCCCGCTTCGGCTGGTAGAAGCCGGTCTCGGCGTCGAAGAGGTTCTTGTGGAAGCCTGCGCGGGTTGCGAAGCGCTCGGCCTCATCGACGCGGCCGAGGGCCTGGGCGAGGCGGAAGAGGGCGTGGTCGGCGTAGGCGAACTCCTGGGTCTGCGAGACAGACTCGTTGCCGCGGTCGCTGGGGATGTAGCCGAAGTTGAGGTAGTCGGAGATGTTATCGCGGAGCTGCTGCGAGCCGCCAACGGGGACATCGGCGGTGATGTTCAAGAGGTCGAGCGCCTGGTCGTAGTCGATGCCGGTGAGCCCCTTCTGGAGGCTCTCGGAGAAGAGGAAGTCTGCACTTGTGCCGACCATGCTCCCGGTATCGCCGAGGACCGAGGGCCAGCGAGGGATAAAGCCGCCCTGCTCGCCCATGGTGATGAGCGAGGCGAGCGAGGCCCGCTGGAGCGCCGGGTCGACCATGAGGTACCAGGGATGAAGGGTCCGGAAGGTGTCCCAGAGCGAGAGGTCGGAGTAGTAGCCCTCGGCGCTGCCCTGGTGGGGGAGTTCGTCGACGCCGGTGTAGCGGAGGTCGGCGTCGTCGTAGCGGGTGGGCATGCGGTAGGTGTTGTAGAGGGCGGTGTAGAAGGTCTGCGCTGTTGCCTCGTCTTCGGTGCCCATCTGCACGAGCGCCAGCTTGCTGCCCCAGGCGGCGCGGGCGGCGGCCTTGGCGTCGTCGAAGTTCACGCTGGCCGCTTCCGCGGCGAAGTTCCCCGTGGCTCCCGCGGCGTCGACGAAGGAGAGGGCAACACGGACGGTGACGGGCCCGGTGCCTGCCGCGAAGGCCAGGACGACGCCTGACTGCAGGCCCGAAGCAGCGCTGCCTTCGCGGTAGCCGGCCTCGTCCCAGACGGAGGCTGCCGCCACGGGCTGGTCCACCGTGCCGGTGAAGTAGAGATTGATCCCGCCAGCGCGGCCGGCAAAGCCGCCCGTGAAATGGACCCTGCCGCTGAAGGCGCCTGTGGCAGGGTCGACGGTGACCTCACTTTCTTCGACCGGGGAGTCTTCGACATGGGAGGCGGCGTCGAAGAGAAGTGTGAAGGGCTGCCCGTCGCGCGAAGTGACCCGGGTGAATCCGGTGCGTTGTGTGGTGGTGTTCTCGACGCGCACAGCCGGGTCGGTGAGGCTGACAGCATAGTAGCCCGGCGAGGCGCTCTCGCTGGCCTTGTCGAAGGTGGCCCAGCGGGCACCGGGCAGTTTGTCGTTGAGCGAAGCAACGGGAAGGATGCGGAGGTTGCAGAAGTCGGTCGCGCCTGTACCGACGAAGCGGGTGTGGCTGAAGCCGCGGATGTGGGGGTCGGAGTTGTTGTAGCCCGAGAAGTGGGACTGCGAGGGGTGGTAGGGGCCGTTGGTGGTGTCGGGGCCGAGCTTGACCATGCCGTTCGGGAGCTGCGCGGCGGGCGTGAGGCCTGCATAGCCGAAGCCGGTGCCGCCGGTGCCGACGAAGGGGCGCACGGCGTCGAGCGCCTGCTCTGTGGTGAAGGTGTCGGGCGGGAAGGGCGGCAGCGGCGTCTCAGAACCCTCGTTGGAGGTGTCTGCAGCGGAGCCTTCTGAGGTGTCTGCAGCGGAGCCCTCTGTGGCGTCTGAAGTGTCTGCGGCGCCATCGGTATCGGCGGGTGCAGCGGAGCCGCTGTCGCCGCAGGCTGCGACGAGGAGCGTGGAGAGGAGGGCGGCGGCGCGATAGACCCGGTTCATGAGGAGGCTCCCGTAAGGTTGCATGGGTTATGCACGGCTCGCCGACGGGAGACAAGGTTCGGGCAGCGAGGAGCGGAGCCTGTGTTCGGTTGTTGCAGTGGGTGGCCCTGCCACCTAGAGACGCAGCATCGATTGCCGTCCCGATGAGGCTTCATGTCGTTGCTCGCCCAAACCGTTGCCGCCGCAACAGAACCCGATTCGCTCCTTCACAAGTTCATCAAGCTCCTCAGGGACCCGAGCTGGATCGTGGAGAGTTACGGCTACTGGGCGCTTGGCATCATCATCTTTCTGGAGACGGGCGCACTCATCGCACTGCTGCCCGGCGACTCGCTGCTGGTGGTTGCCGGCATCTTCGCGGCCAAGGGTACGCTCAACATCGCTTACATCATCGGGCTGCTGGTGCCGCTGGCGATTCTGGGCGACGCCTGCTCCTACCTCATCGGCCGGAAGTTCGGCGATGCCTTCTTCAAGAACCCCAACTCGAAGCTCTTCAACCCCAAGCACATCGAGCGGGCGCACGCCTTCTACGACACGCATGGTGGCAAGGCGATCGTGATGGCCCGCTTCGTCCCCATCATGCGGACGCTCGTGCCTGTCGTCGCGGGATTCGCAGGCATGCGCTACCGCGACTTCGCCATCTTCAATGTTGTCGGCGGCGCGGCCTGGATCATCTCGATGTCGCTACTCGGCTACTTCCTTGGCGCGGCCTTTCCCTGGGTCCCCAAGCACATCGACAAGATCGTGATTGTCATCGTGCTGCTCTCGGTGATGCCCATCGTGCTGGAGTATCTGAAGGCGCGGCGGTCGCAGGACGCAGCGGGCGCATGAGGCTTTCCGGGTGCGCTGAGCGCAGGCAGCTGCGGGGCTCGCGATGCTGAAGGGACTGCTTCAGCGGAAGCTCCTCTTTGTGACCGGCAAGGGCGGCGTCGGAAAGACGACGATGGTTGCCGCGCTGGGGTTGCTGGCGGCT